>JASLCW010000107.1 GCA_030151765.1 Marmoricola sp. | reverse complement strand
GAGGAGCGTCCGGTGAGTCGTCGGTGCACCCACGGGGTCGCGTGAGTGCGTGCCCAAGCGAGATTGCCACGGATCACCTCTCCGCGAGGCCGTGCCGGTGGCGCCGACCGGGGAGTCTCCGCCACCGTGTGGGGGACGCCGAGGGTGTCGAGCACCTTGATGGCGACGTACTCGTGACCGAGCGGGCCCAGGTGCAGGCGGTCCTCGGCCCACATCGTCGACGGGTGGTCGGGATGCATCCGCCACGAGTCGAGTACGACGGCGCCGTATCTGTCGGCGATCGCGCGGACGTGTTCGTTGTAGAGCGCGAAGCGTCCGCGCAGCGAGGAGAAGAGCCCCTCGCCGCCCGGGTCGAAGGCGGTGAAGATCCCGAGGGTGGCGCCGGATTCGGCGAGCCGGCCCACGGCGGCGTCGTACCGGGCGGCGATGGCGTCGATGTCGACCCTGGGGCGGAGGATGTCGTTCGCGCCGGCGTAGATGGTGATCAGGTCGGGGCGCATCGCCAGGGCCGGCTCGATCTGCTCGGCGATCACGCCGTCGACCTTGCGCCCGCGGATGGCGAGATTGGCGTAGCCGAAGTCCGCGGTCTGCGCGCTGAGCGCCTCCGCGACCCGGTCGGCCCAGCCCCGTACGCCGTTGGGCCGGGAGGGGTCGGGGTCGCCGACACCCTCGGTGAAGGAGTCGCCCAGGGCGACGTAACGGTGATACGTGGTTGCAGCGGAGTTCACGACGGGTAGGTTACGACCCGTGCTGCTCAGCGACCGCGACATCCTCCGTGAGATCGAAGCCCAGCGGATCGTGCTCGATCCCTGGGAGGAGTCGATGCTGCAGCCGTCGAGCATCGATGTGCGCCTCGATCGCTTCTTCCGGGTCTTCGAGAACCACAAGTACCCGCACATCGATCCGGCGGCCGACCAGTCCGATCTCACCCGACAGGTCGAGCCCGAGGGCGACGAGCCCTTCATCCTGCACCCGGGCGAATTCGTGCTCGGTTCGACGTACGAGGTGGTGACCCTGCCGGACGACGTCGCCGCCCGTGTGGAGGGCAAGTCCTCCCTGGGGCGCCTCGGCCTGCTCACCCACGCCACCGCCGGCTTCGTCGACCCGGGATTCTCCGGTCACGTGACGCTCGAGCTGGCCAATGTGGCGACGCTGCCGATCAAGCTCTACCCGGGAATGAAGATCGGGCAGTTCTGCTTCTTCAGGCTCAGCTCGCCCTCGCAGCATCCCTACGGCTCCGAGAAGTACGGATCGCGCTATCAGGGCCAGCGGGGCCCGACTCCGTCGCGCTCGTACGCGAACTTCCACCGCACACAGATCTGACCATCACCGGATGCGGCGCCCGCAGGGCGCGACGCAGGCCGATCACGACCGCACCGGGCTGAGCTCGATGTCTCCGGTCCCGGTCTGCAGGCGCAGCCGTACGTGCGGCTGACCGGGCGCCGGCTGCCCGACCGGGTCGAGCCCGGACCGGATCCGTCCGGCGCCCGTGGACACGTCCGTCCAGACCGGGGTCCCGGCCACGACGCCTACGGCGATGGTGCCGGTGCCGGTTCTGGCCCGGATCTCGCCGCTTCCGGTGTGACCGACACGGACATTGCCGGAACCGGTGGTCGCGGCGAGCGTGCCCTCGCTCCGCTGTACGACGACACTGCCTGAGCCGGTCTTGGTGACGACCGTCTTCTGGATGCTGCCGAGGTGGACATCGCCGCTGCCGGTGGAGATCCCGACGTCGTCGCTGGCCTGGCCGATCTCGATGGTGCCCGACCCGGTCTTCACGCGCACCTGGCCGGTGACGGTGCCGCAGGTCAGGTCGCCGGAGCCGCTGGAGGCGGCAAGCAGGCGGGTAACGGTGTCGATGTCCATGCTCCCGGAGCCGGTGCGCAGCCGGGCGTACTCGTACTGCCCTTCGGCACGCAGCCCGGCCGAGCCCGACTTCACCGAGAGGCGGGCATCGGTGGGCGTGGTGATTCGTACTTGGTGCTCGTCCCGACCGCCGAAGAAGCCGTGAGTGCGCGGGGCCACGACGGCCAGGGTGCTCCCGCGCTGCGCAACCTCGAACTCGTCAGCTCGCGGGCCGTTGATCTCGACGGTCGTGGCGTCCGTCTCGGTGGCGGTGATCTCGATGGCCCCGGCACCGAGTTGAATCGCCAGCCGGAGTGGCTCGGGGGTCTCGAAGTGTTCGGTTCTCATGGGTGTCTCCAGGGTGTGTCGGTCCACCCGACGTACGCCGTACGCCGGTTGTCGTGGTCGTCGGGGTGAGGTCAGACCCAGCCGGTCATCCGGCGGGACGTGTCGGAGCCGCGGGCGGGAAAGCCCGTGTCGTTGAGGCCGGTGCTGGACAGGTCGAGATCGATCCGGATCGCGTGATCGCGGGTCGCGGCCCGGAGGACGTTGACGATCCAGGTGTTGAGTGAGCCGCCGGCCCTGTTGGCCAGTTCCTCGGCCTTGGTCTTGACCGATTCGGGCAGCCGGACCGTGATCCGGGCCAGCTCGCCCTCGTCGCCGTCGTCGCCCTCCGCGGACTGCCCGGCGATCGGCTGCTCGTGCGCGGGCTGGTCGACGACGAAGTCGATCTCGCGACCGGTGAGCCGGGTCTCGACTGACCCGGCGCGCATCGAGCTGGTGATCTCGGCCGCCGCCTCGGAGAGCATCTCCATGGCACTCAGCCGGAGCGCCGGCTCGAGCGCCGCGGTCAGCCGCTCGGCACCCGCGCGCACCTGGTCGTCACCCGCCGCTGCGGTCTGGGTGAGGTCGGCACGGAGGCGGTCGAGGTACGGCGTCAGGTCCATGACGTCACTATGACACCATTGTGACGTCAAATGCAAGTGTCTTGACGTCAGGGTGACGTCATCACCGGTTTCCCATGTGATTCACCGAGTCCCGGGCTGCACACACGATGCATCACGTGTGCGGCACCAGTTCGGGTGGATCACATGGGAAACCTGTTGAACCCGTTACCGCCGCACCCGCCAGATGGTGGTCGCCCGGCTGGTCCGGGCATTCGCGCTGCCCAGGAAGACCACCCGCACGGTCCGCTTGCCGGTGGTGCGCAATGCCGGGAGCTTCACGCTGCCGATGCCCTGCCGCAGCGTGATCGTCCGGACGAGCTTCCGGCCCACGTAGACCCGGGCCTCGCCGGAGGTCGAGCCGGCGGAGCTGGTCCGGATCCGCAGCCGGTTGGCCTGGCCGACCCGGGTGGTGCGATGGGCGAGTCGGATCGACGTACGGCTCACGTGGGTGGCCGTGGCCGTGGTACCGGCCTCCGGCGTGGTCGGTACGGCAGCCGCGACGACCTCGGGGAGCGTGATCGACGACGGGTACGCCGCCGACTCGTGCAGCGTGATCATGGTCAGCGAGCCGAGCGCGTTGTTGAGTCCCGGGAGCAGGTGCGGCACGTCGAAGGCCTGGACCGCGATCCGCAGCCGGTGGCCGGGCTGGATGGCGGCGCCGGTCGGGAAGATCTCCACGTCCACCGGTGCCACCCCGCCGCCCGCGATCGGCGCCTGGCTCGCCCGCGTGAAGGGGTGGTAGGGCTGGATCAGCCGGCCGTCGAGATAGCGCGACTTCGCCTCGTCCAGGGCGCGCAGCGAGATGACCTGCCAGCCGCCGGTCAGCCTGCTGACCGAACCGTCGGGTGCCTCGTCCTCGACCGCGACCGAGAGCATCCCGTCACCGGTGGTGCTGGAGACGTAGAGATGCGCGTTGATCGGTCCCTGGAAGCGCAGCGGTGAGGTCACCGGCGCGCTCCGGAAGACGACCCCGGTCTTGTCGTTGGTGGAGTTGTCGGTGAAGCAGGGATTGTTCGCCATGAACATCGAGAGCATCCCGGCGGTCCACTGGTCGGTGGACCGGGTGCACAGGCCCGCGACCGGGATCGGCGGAACCTGCGCCGTACCGTCGGCGACCTTGCCCGTGGTGAGATCCCCCGCCGCGCCGCCGGTCGTGGCGCTGCCGGAGAGCCGCAGGTTCAGCGCCTTGCGGTCGCTGCCTACCCAGTGGCTGGTCGTCTGCCACTTCCCGGTGCCCTGCTCGTAGTAGGTGATCGGGGCGATGTCGCGGTCCAGCGCGGGGTCGGGCAGACCCTTCACGTAGTGGTCGAACCAGCGCAGCTGCATCTCGCCGAGAGTGCCGTGGCCGGCGGCCTCGAAGCCGGTGCCGCCGGAGGCCTGGAGGTGGTTCCACGGTCCGATGACCATCTTCACCGGTACGCCGCGCTTGTCGAGGTTCTCGAAGAGCAGCGGGGTGCCGCGCTGGAAGAGGTCGTACTCGCCGCTCACCAGGAAGGTCGGTACGTCGACCTTGCCCACCACGTTGATCGGGGAGCGCTGCGTGTAGAAGTCGCCGTCGTACGCCGGTGTGCCGCCGAGGATCGCCTCGGTGAGCAAGGGGACGGTGAAGCTGAGGGCGCCGCCGACGTGGTCGAGCAGGGTGCCGAGGAAGGTGCTCAGCGAGGACGGGTCCGGTGTGGTCGGGGGAATGACGCCGGTCGCGGTGACCAGGCCGAGCCAGAGCGGGATGAAGCCGACGTCGAGCTGACCGCCGGAGGCGACTACGTCACGGTAGACGTCGGCGGCCGGCACCTGGGGGAAGAGCGCCTTGAGGCCGGCCGGCTTGCCGGCAGCGGCGAAGATCTGGTCGATGCCCATGTATGACGGGCCGTCCATCGCGGTGTCGCCATTGCTCCATGGCTGGACGTGCGCCCAGTTCATGACCGCGGTCGCGTCGATGTCCTCGCGGGTGCAGAAGGCGCACCACTGGCCGCCCGAGCTGCCGGTGCCGCGCGCGTCCACGGTCAGCTGGGCGTAGCCGCGCTGGACCAGGAAGTTCTGGTCGCCGCCGGCCAGACCACCGGCGTACGCCTGGACGTCCTTGTTGTAGGCGGTGATCGTGACGATCACCGGGAACTTCTGGTCGATCGCGTTGCCGCTGGCGTCGGCGGGGAGCAGCAGGTCGCCGCGGAGGATGGTCCCGTCGTCCATCGGGATCGTCACATTGGTGCGCTTGGCGACCTTCGGGTAGTCGGCCGGTCGTACCGTCCAGCCGTCGGCGGTCGTCGTACCGCTCGTGGAGTCGGCGGCGGTGGCCCCGGTCGCGGTGGAGAAGGGGGCCACCACGACCGCGAGGGTCACCGCGGCGATGAGCAGTCTGCGGGGGCGGGAAGGAGTGCGCACATTCGTCCTCACGTCGGTTACTCGTGAGTTAACGAAGCCCGCACGGCCCCGGTTACGAAAC
>JASLCW010000065.1 GCA_030151765.1 Marmoricola sp. | reverse complement strand
GCTACAGCGGCGGCACGATCGTCCCGACGGTGGGGCAGTCGGTTGGAGTCGAGAAGACCGCAGGCAGCACCTGCACCGTCGGCGCAACGGCTGCGATCGATGCCTCGCTCGCTCTCAACCCGGTGATCGACGCGGTCTACATCCCGTGATCGGAGACCAGAACGGTGGCCCGTGCACTGGAACTGCACGGGCCACCTGATCCAACAGGTGGGGCCGTCATCGGCTGGTACCGCGGCGGCCCCACCGCTTCACCAACCATAGGAGTGAATACTGATGAGTATCAACCTGTTGTCCCGGTCCTCGGGAAGGACGACTCCGCGGGGCCGCTCGGTCGCCGCCATCGCGACGGTCGTCCTGGTTACCGGCACTGCCCTGGCCACGGCGTCCGCTCCGGCGAACGCGGTCCAACTGCCCGACAACCTGCAGAAGTATGCGAATTGTCCCGTGGGCAATCCGGACGTATCGGCGTGCATCGTGATCAAGACCGCCCAGACCAAGATCCAGATGGGCAACTGGGATCTCCAGACCGATGCGCCGATCACCCTCGAGTTCGGTTTGAAGTTCGACCCGGTCACCTACGCGGCCACTGCGGTGGCGCCCACCAACGGGCACGACATCATGACCGCGGCGCCGATCGAGGTGCCAGGTGGCATCACCGGTATCCCCGGTGGGGGCGTCGGTCCGCTCGCCGCCTATGCCACGCCGGAGCTGATCGGCCTGCCCAAGGTGAACATCGCCAACATGCTGCAGCGCAAGGGCAATGCCTTCGAGCTGGATCTGAAAGCGAAGATCAGCAACCCCTTCACCGACTTCCTCACCATGCTCGGTACCACCTGCCATGTCGGCAGCGACAGCGACCCGATTCCCTTGCGGCTGACGACCGGTACGACGAATCCGCCGGCGCCCAACCTGCCCATCACCGGCAGCAGGGGAACGACGAAGGTGGACGGTGAACCGATCGGCGGCCTGCGCTTCGAGGGCGTCAAGAAGGTGGACAACTCCTTCCGAGCGCCGGGAGCGCACAGCTGTGGCCTGACCGGCGCCCTGAACTATGTGATCAACGCGCAGGGAGGCGTGCCCGCCGCGGCCGGCACGAACACGGCCCAGCTCGACGCGACCGTGTACCAGGTTGACGCCAACACCGTCCGCGATGCCCTGGCCGCACCGGGCGACAAGGTGACCGATGGTGACTTCGAGGCAGCGGGCAAGGGACCGTGGGTCTGCGCGGACCAGTGCGGGGTCGACCACGGTCTCGGCAATGCCCACGCCGGAGACGGCAACGGATGGGTGCGCAACAACGACAACAAGTGGAATGACCTCCACCGGGCCGTCGCGGTGGCGCCGAACACGAACTACACCCTGACCGGGTGGGTGCGGACCTCGGCGAACAACACCGACGGCTACTTCGGCGTACGGAAGCTCGACGGCACCGTCGTCAATGAGCAGAAGTACGGGAATGTGCCGGGCTACACACAGGAGACCGTGCACCTGAACTCCGGGGACAACACCCAACTCGTCGTGTACGGCGGTCTTTGGGCCGTGCACGGGGACACGTGGGCGCAGTTCGACGACCTGTCCCTGACCGCGGACTGAGGCCTCCGGGACCGGTGCGAACACCTCGCCGCCGGTCCCGGATCCCAGCGGTCCATCTACCCGTGACAGCCACGACGCCAGCAAAGGATGAGGGCAGCACCATGACGAGACAGGATCGACCGATCGCCGTACGACGGCGTACGTGGTGGCGCGCGGTGCCCGTGGTGGTGGCGGCGATCATCGCCGCAACGATGCTGTCCGGCTCGGCGGCGCCCCGCGTTGCCACAGTCGCCCCGGCCGCGGTGAAGCTGCCGGCCGATTGCGTGCCCAATCCCAACCCGCCGCCGACGGAGTACGGCTTCGTCGCCCGGGTCACCGGCGGCACTGTCACCGGCGACCGGATGAAGGTCACCGACATGGACGTCTCGGTGTGCGGGGTGATCCGGGTGGTCAATGCAACCCCCGGCAGCAACTGCGCCGGCATCCAGGGCGAGCTGGTCATCCCCGCTGACGGCGTGGTCACCAACGGGCTCAAGGCGCAGCTGACCGTGATCCCGGGCAGCCCGATCGACATCCCGGTAGAGGTCACCGCGACCCCGATGGCCAGCTATGTCAGGTGTGACGACTCGTCGGGGGGTCTCAAGATGGACCTGAACCTGAAGGTCAGGGGATCGGCGGGCGGTTTCGGCCTGGCCTGTCAGGTGCCCTTCACCGGCACGGTGCACAGCACCGTGACCGGACCGCTGCTGACGCCGCCGTACACCGGGAACACGACCATCACCGGCAAGGTCGACGCCGGACAGGTGGCCAACAAGGACAAGTTCTGCCCGGGGCAGCTGCCCGGGCGGGTCAACAGGATCGCCGGCCTTCCGACGACCGGCTACGACGTCAACTGGCCGACCAAGGTCTCGATCTACCACCCGGCCACCCACTGAGCTGAGGGCGTCCGTGGGACAGGAGAGGACGTGATCGCGGGAGGTCCAGACCATCGTCGTGACTGTTCGTGCGACGAGCTCTGAAGAAGAACTCGGGAATGTTCCATCACCTTGAATTGAGGAAGTGACTGCAGTGCGAACAAAGATGTTAACGGCCCTGACGGGGGTGCTGGGCCTACTGGCCGGCGCCCTGGTCGTGGCGGCGCCACCATCCGTGGCCACCGAGCCGGTGCCGGCGGGATCGGTCGTTCAGATGTCCGGGGGAGTAGCCGGCCAGATCTTCACGGGGTCCTGGACCGCGGTGAGCCCACGAAGCAACACCGACCTGTTCGGGATCCGTTCCGACGACGGTACTCTGCAGCGAATTGCCGGCACCAACGCTGCGCTCGATGCCTTCCCTGCGGGCGTGCAGGGCAAGAAGATCGTGTCGCTCAGCAATTCCGGCAGTTCTGCCGCGATTGCCTTCCTCGCGGTAGTGACCGCGGACGGGCTCCCCTACATCTGGGGCGGAGACGGCACCGCCGGGTCGGACACCGCCACCTCCATGGTTCAGAAGTTCGACGATGCCGGCCTGACCAGTGCGGCGGCGCTCGGTGGCAGCGGTGCACCGGCCACGGCCACCCAGGTCGCTGCCGGCCGGGGCGTGCTCGGGATTCTGTTGGACGACGGCAGGGTCGGAGTGCTGGACACAACCTTCGGCTACCGGGTCCTCGACGCCGCCACCCTGCCGGAGAAGGTCGTGCAGATCGATTCCGCGGACACCAATGGAAACCTCGTGCTGCGGCTGGAGAACGGCGGTGCGCTGGACTGGAACCCTGACCCCAGTGATGCCCAAGGGGTGGTGCGAGTGCCGAAGATCGCGGCTGTGGCCGGGCGTACCGCTTCGGGAGATCCGCTGACGGAGCCCTTGGCCGACCCTCTGGTCGACGTCAAGGGGTCCTCGAACGGCGCGGGCGACGCGGTCGCGACCACCGCGAGCGGGGCGGTCTATTCCTGGCAGATAAGTGACGGTACCGAGGTGGATTCGACGCTGAGATTCTCCTCCCATGCCCCCGATCCCGCCCTGCAGGGAAAGATCGTCGAAGCATCCATGGCCGGCGAGTCCTACATGGTTCGCACCGACGCCAACGAGCTCTACTGGTGGACCGCGACGCGATCGGGCTATTCCACCGCGGCGGCGGTGGCCGGCAAGCAGATCATCTCGCTCGTCGGCGGCCTGAACAGTCATGAGGTGCTTATCGAGGGAGCCCCAGCGCTGAGTGTGGCCACGAGAACGCTGCCCTTGGCGTTCACGGGGTCGGCGTACTCGCAGACTCTGTCCGCCGTGGGTGGCACGGCACCGTACAGCTGGTCGGTGACCACCGGGTCGTTGCCGGCCGGATTGTCGCTGGATGCCTCGACCGGGGTGATCAGCGGTACGCCGAGCGGTGCGCCGGGGAAGAGCTCCTTCACCGTGACCGCGACCGACAGCGCCTCACCTGCGGCTACGGCGACCGCGGACCTGTCGATCATGGTCAGGCCGGGTCCGCTCACGGTGACGACGACCTCGTTGCCCGACGCGACGGTGGGGTCGGCTTATGACCAGACCCTGGCCGCTTCAGGTGGCACGGCGCCGTACACGTGGTCGATCAGCGACGGCACGCTGCCGGCGGGTCTGTCGCTGGACGCATCGACGGGTGCGATCACCGGTACGCCCTCAGGTGCGCCGGGGAAGAGCTCCTTCACGGTGACCGCGACCGACAGTGTCGGCACGTCGGCGACGGCGGACCTGTCGATCACGGTCGCACCGGGTGTGCTCGCGGTGACGACTGCGTCGTTGCCGGACGCGACGGTGGGGTCGGCCTATGACCAGACCCTGGCTGCTGCGGGTGGCACGGGGCCCTACACCTGGGCGGTGACCTCGGGCTCGCTGCCCGACGGACTGTCGCTCGACGGCTCGACCGGGAAGATCACCGGTACGCCGAGTGGGACGCCCGGGAAGAGCTCCTTCACCGTGACCGCGACCGACAACCAGGGCACGCCGGCCACGGCGAGCCAGGATCTGTCGATCACGGTCGCGGCGGCGCCCGTCACCACGGTGGCGTCGACCACGAAGCTGAGCGTCAGCCCGGCAACGGCGGCGATCGGTACGGCGCGCACCGTCACGGCCACCGTCACCAAGACCGGCGGCACCCCCACCGGCAATGTCACCTTCAAGAGCGGCAGCATCACCAAGACGGTGGCGCTGAGCAATGGCAAGGCCACCTGGCGACTGCCGGCCCTGGCCGTGGGCAACCACCCGGTGACGGCGTCCTACGCCGGTGACGACACGACCGACCCGTCGACCGCTGCCGCGGTGAACGTGAAGGTCACCAAGGCATCCAGCAGGGTGTCTGCGGCAGTGAAGAAGTCGGCCAAGAAGGTGAAGCTCACCATCACCGTCAAGACGGCCTCCGGCGTCTCGCCGAAGGGCACGGTGACCATCACCCTCAAGGGCAAGACCAGGAAGACGGTCCGGGCCACGGTCAACGCCAACGGCAAGGCCACCGTCACCGTCAAGAAGCTCAAGAAGGGGAAGTACAAGGCAACCGTGAAGTACGCCGGCAACGGCAGCGTCACGGGCAGCACCACAATCAAGAAGTTCAAGGCCTGACCAGCTGAACACCCGGTGAGTGCCTGAGGGCGCGTCATGGCGCGTCCTCAGGCACTCGACCGAGGAGAGATTTCGCGTGTCCAGATTCAGCCTCGCCCTGTCGGCGGCAGCACTCGCGCTGCCGGCGGCCTTCCTGATAGCCCCGCCACCGGCCACGGCATCAGTGTCGTCGGCCAGACGACGCATGGCCGCGAGGTGGACCTGCAGGTCACCACCACGGCCGTCTCGGGCCAGCACGAGATCAGGATCGTGCTGCCCGAGGGGTACGACGACCACCCCGCCGCGCGCTATCCGGTGCTCTATCTCTTCCACGGCGCCCTGGCCGGGCCGTCGTCATGGACCGACGCGCCCGGCCAGGCGGGCGCGATCACCGATCCCTATCCGATGATCACGGTGATTCCCGACGGCGGCCTCAAGGGCTGGTTCCTCAACTGGCAGAGCTGCGCCTCGATCTGCCCGCAGAACTGGGAGACCTTCCATCTGAACCAGCTGGTCCCGTGGATTGATGCCAACCTGCACACCGTCGCCGACCGCTCCGGCCGGGCGGTGGCGGGCCTCTCGATGCTGAGCCACCCGGACTTCCCGCCGACGGTGCCGGCCGGCAATGCCGTCGCCGACGCGGGCTTCGAGGACGCCGGGATGGGCGCGTGGGGATGCACCGCACAGTGCGGTGTCGAGCACGGGCTGGGCAATGCCCACACCGGCAGCGGCAACGGCTGGGTGCGCAACAACGCCGGTTGGAATGACATCGAGCAGACCGCCACCGTGGCGCCGAACACGAACTACACCCTGACCGGATGGGTGCGGACCTCGGCTGACAACACCGACGGCTACTTGGGCGTACGGAATCTCGGCGGCAAGGTGATCGGCGAGCAGAAGTTCGGCAGCCTGTCCGGCTACGCCAAGTTGACCGTGCACCTGAACACCGGCAACAACACCACGGTCCAGGTCGACGACCTGTCCCTGACGGCCGACTAACAAGGTCGAGTGCCTGAGGTCGCGCCATGGCGCGTCCTCAGGCACTCGACAATGCTCGGTCAGCTCTCGTCGTCGCCGAAGCCGGCCACCACGTCACGCAGCGCGCCCAGCTGGGCGGTGATCGCGTCGCGACGCTTGGTGAGCCGGTCCACCTCGGCCTTGAGGCTGCTCAGCTCGCGTTCGGTGTCGGCGTGGCCGGTGTTGCGGATGCTCTCGGCCTGCTTGGTCGCGGCGTTGACCACCTGCTCGGCTTCGCGGCGGGCCCGGCTGAGGATCGACTGCGCCTCCGTGGTGGCGGACTGCTGCGCCTCCTTGGCGGCGGCGATCGCGACGCCGGCGCGCTCCTCGGCCTTGGTCGCGCGCTCCTCGGCCTCGCGCACCAGGCGCTCGGTCTCGGCCATCGCCGTGGAGTGGTGCTCGGCCGCCTCGCGGGTCAGTCGCTCCTTCTCCAGGGCCAGCAGCCGGCGTGCCTCGGCGACCTCACGGTCCGCGGAGGCTCGTGCCTGCTCGGCCTCGCGGGTGGCCGAGCCACGCAGCGCGTTGGTCTCCTGCTCGGCCGCGAGTCGGTGCTGGTCGGCCTGGCGCTGGGCCGCGCCGAGGGTCTCCTCGGCTTCGGCCTGGGCCCGGCTGCGATGGCTCTCGACCTCGGCCAGGACGCGGCCGCGGTGCTCGTCGAGCTCACGCATCTGGACCCCGCGCATGTCCTCGGCCTCGCTCTCCGCGCGTGACCGGATCGCGTCGCCGTCGCGGGTCGCCTGGCGGACGATCTGTTCGGCCTGGTTGCGGGCCTCGCCGAGGACCGTCTCGGCCTGCTCCTCCGCGAGGCGCAGCAGTTCGCTGGCCCGACCGCCGAGTCCGGCGTACGACGGCCGCTCGTGCTCGGCGAGCTGCGTCGTCAGCCGCTCGATCTCGGCCTTCGCCGCGCCGTGCTTGTCCTCGGCCGCCCGCGCGCGCTGGTCGAGCTCGGCGTGCCGCGCCTGCATCGCCCGGATGTACTCGTCGACGGAGTCGCGGTCATAGCCGCCGCGGCGTACCAGCGGCAGCGCCGGAGCTCCGGCGCCGGCCTGGGGCCGGGCCGGGGAGGCAGCCGCCGCACCCTGGGGGGCCGGGGTGTTGACCGCACGGTGGCTCGGCTGCGCGGGTTGGGCGGGCCGGGCAGGTTGAGCGGGCTGCGCCGCGCGGGGGATCGCCACCGTCGGCGTCTCGTCACGCGACGGTGCCGATGCAGGGGCGGGTGCGGCCGGCTTGACCGCCGACGCCGCCTCCGACACCGGCGGTGATGCCGGTGCAGGCGCCTTGTCGGCCACCTCCGCGGTGATGCGCGGGAGCACTTGCGTGGGCTCCTCGTCGTCGACGTCGTCGAAGATGGACAGGCCCTGCTCGTTGCTCCGCTCGCTCATGGCGCCTCCTCCGTCGGCACCATCAGCGAGGGCTCGGCTGTGTTGAATTTTTCGCTCGCAAGCTCGCTCATGACACCAGTGTCGCTGATCGGGTCAACCGATCCGCTCACACACCCCGGAAGCGATTGATCGAATCGAGGTGCTTCGCGCGCATCTCGTGGTCGAGCACGCCCAGACCCTCCTCGGGAGCCAGCGCGAGCACGCCGACCTTGCCCTGGTGGAGGTTCTTGTGCACGTCCAGGGCGGCCTGACCGATGTTGTCGAGGGTGTAGGTCCGCGACAGCGTCGGGTGGATCTTGCCCTTGGCGATCAGGCGGTTGGCCTCCCACGACTCGCGGTAGTTGGCGAAGT
>JASLCW010000479.1 GCA_030151765.1 Marmoricola sp. | reverse complement strand
CTTCAATTTCATAGGTTTTACCCACTTCAAAATGAACCCCCAAACATTCCTGATTGTAACTTGCTTTGTAATATTTCATATTCTATTCTAGTATCATCAATGATCAGAATTCTCATATCGAATTAATTCATCATTCGACCCATATGTCAACTTCTTTCAACGCTCTTATTTTGCGACTCATTCATAACATAAAAATGTTTATTATATTGATCTTATTATCGACGACGCTTTAGCATAGTAAGAATACCAATCGCCCCCAATAATGCAACTGTGGGTTCTGGGACTAGATTTGTTGGAACAGTATAATTGTGAAGCTCGGCACTATTATAAACAGTCCAATTATCTGCAACTAACATCCCATTGATATTTTGATATTGATATACATCAGCATTTGGGGCAATAATCGATCCGGTAAATTGTCGATTATTGATATTGATGGTTTGTGCATCTACAAAATTCCAAATAATTTTATTTGGATCGTAGTTAACATTCCATCCCCAATTATCCAAATCTCCAGTCACATTAAACACTACAATACCAGAACCGGTAAAATCTAGTGTCTTATATCCCGAAAATTCGGATGCATTTACACTGAATACATTCACCGCATTTCCAAGATTCAATACCACATTATTTTGAGAATTTGTAAATGTTGAATTGGTAGTATATGATTGGAGAGTATTCGAATATCCAGCGTAATACGCAAAATCAGGAGTTGGAATTGTAGTCAATGATCCTTGATAATTTCCTTTATTTCCAACAATCATGGAACTTCCTTGGTTGGCACGTAGAAAATTGATAGTATTATTACTACCACCCAAATACATTGCAACTGGGGATGTATTATGTTGGTTCAATTCATAATTAGTTCCAAGTGCATTTCCAGCAATCAATAGTTGTCCATCGGCATGCCCACCATAAAAGGTAGCATTCCCAAAAATGACTGCATTTTGTGCTAGTGCGAGAGTAGTAGTGGCGAGTAGTGCAAGTAGTGGTAGTTTCATGGGATTAATATAATCTAGTTGTCAATGGTCAATTATGGTGCTGGATAGTAATTGCTCTTTGTAAGATGAATTGTTTTATGACAGTTCGGGCAAATCATGTTGAAACAATTCGGATATTTGGTCAATGGTTGATCTGTTTTTTCCAAAACTGCTGAAAATAAACAATAAAAACATGTGATAGTATATCCATTCCACCATGGATCGACATTTTCTTTGAGTCCTTCGTTGATGATTTTCATAATTTATTTGTTAGAATTTGTTAATTTCAAATAAAGATCGTATGGAATATCATCTGGTGTTGCATTATCATCAACATAGATAGAAATCATCTTCCTACCATTTGCACCAGTGTAAATTATTGGATGTTTGGGATATGTAATAGTGTGCGATTGTTTACAATATGGATGACTCAACAATGCTGGTATAATTTGATCGGAAATCGCTCGGATTGGAATTTGTATTGTCGCTTTGGTTGTAACATAATTACACGACGATGTTCCCGGTCGATCATATTCATCACCATGCACAAGATATCTACTATCCGATGGTATCGGAATCGGGCGAGTAAATGCGACATAGTCGTGAACAATACCACATTTAATCAGTGGTTCGCTGTTTGATTTATCAATCTTCGGAATGTGAACTTCAAATAGTTCGGCATCAAGCTGTTTAATAATTTTCATAATTTGATATAATTTGTTCCATCGTAATACCAGAAATTTTTATATGATACTTGAGTTTCCAATACCTTTCGACAATTTACACACGGTTTGCTTATAGCAGGATTTCCATTATTGTCAATCCTAACATTTACAAAAGTGATGTGGCTACAATCATCCAATCCTAATTTGATAATACAACTGGTTTCGGAATGAATACCGGCATCATATCTCGATTTTACATCTTTTGTTGGAACATATTTTCCGAATCTATGGTATGGATGAACCTTGGTATAATTGTTGGTGCCAATTGCTAATAATTTATTACCAGAATATGCAAAAGTAACATGGAAATTTTTACCGGTCTGCTTTGAATGTTTCAAAGCAGATGCAATTTCTTCCAATCTATTGAAATTTATCATTTGTATGGATCATATGGCTCGCATCTTTCCATATTATTTCTCACTACTGTCAATATATCGATAATCTTATTGATCCGATGTAATGATTCACGCTGTGATGCTGGGCTATAATTTGAAAGCTCATATGAAGCCGCAGAATGACCATTGGAAAATATTACAGCCGCCCCAAACAACTCATCAGAGTCACTCTTATTATAATCTACCATCATAAGATCCGATATAGTTGGATCGTGTGATAGAAATTCTCGAATATTTGTTAGCTCTACTTTTTTCGATTCCTTTTTATTTTTATTTTTCTTGCTCATAATATTTTTTTAATACGATTTTTCTTAATCCCAAATGCTCGAATTGTGGTAAAACATCTTGTCTGATCCAATTTCTTCGATATCGAATATCTGTATTCGTTTCATCTTCCACCACATAATCCCATAATTTATTTTTATGAGCATATTTTAGAATATTGTGCTTGTATGTTCTTAAAAATGGTCGATATAATGAATACTGAGATTCGCAATCATTATCTACCAATTCGGTTTTCTCTGGAATTGGTAGATATTCCGGGGTTCCAGTAAGACAATTCATCATATATGATTCTACACAATCATCCAGATGGTGTCCCAATACAATATCATTTTGTAATGATTTAAAATAATTCAATCGATGTCGTCGAAGATAATTTTCACTATGATCATTTTCAAATTCATCGTGAATTAATGTCCCAAGATTCAATTCCAATTTATGATCACGGCAGAATCGGATAACTGATTCCACCATATGATCATTTTGTGGACGATAATTGTGATTGAAATGGCACACCTTAAATTGATGATGTGTCTTCATTAGATAGTGTGCAAATACAATACTATCCACTCCACCACTCAAAGCGAAGTGGAATTTTTCAGGCAACATTGATTTTTTGACATTGATCATGGCATCATGATAATCTAGTTGTCAATGGCACATCAAGCAATCAAATAATTACGACCACCAATATCAATAGCGTGAATAGAGATAATGTCGCTGATATAAATCACATCATAATTCCATTCAAAATTCATATTAAAATAATTGTAAAATATATTGATTTTTTTCAGATCCTTTTTCGATTGATTTCACAATCATTGAAGGAAGTCGATTATCGACATGTGATAATGACTCGCCCACCCCAATATAGGGACCACCATCTGGATCAATAGCAACAAGAATATCGGATTTGATGATCTGTCGCATATTGAGAACATCTTTAAACAATACTACTGCACATCGATTGGATGCATCGATTTTGAATACTCGTGCAGTGTTATGATTTGAAAATACAGTGACAGTCTCTATAGTTTGGGGGGTTGTCATATTTTTATCTACTGGTTATATTAAACATGGGGAAGTTTATGAACAGCATTACGAACAAATGAGATATTTTCAGATGGAATATCTTGGAAATATTTCATTGCACGATTTTCGAGAGAAGTGTATCGCTCATCGATAAGAGTTTGATAACGTGCACTTAGTGGAAGAGAATATTCATCTGCATGTGCCCGTCGGAGTGCAATATCCAATCCACGTTGCTTATCGAATCGATCTAGCTTATTGCAAATAGAAAATCCATAGAAAATTTCATCATTAATTCGAACTGCTACTGCAATACCGATTGGATTTTGGTTCTTTTCATCGCGAATATATTCCTTTAGAAATGTTTGTTGCATGATAATTGTGTTGTTTTAATATTGATGTTATTTTACTTACGGGTGAATAGATAAAGTGCGACCATGATGATGCTGAATAGAAAAAATAGAATTCCCACACTAGCAGCAACACATCCTTCTTGTCTGGTCAATTGATTTTCGTCGTTCATGTTGTTTCTGGTTGATGGCATCAGTATAATCTAGTTGTCAATGGTAATCGTTCATGGGATTGACTTCTTCGATAGTTTATAAAGAGCCGATCCACAGACACAGATAGTTGCCACTAAGCATCCCTTTAATAGTAATCGTTGTAATTTTTTGTTGTTTTTAGTAGTTACTGTTTTCATAATGTTATATTTTTGGTTGCTAAATATTTCAAAACCATCCCAACATTAAATGGTGATGGGATTTCTTGTTTTTCTTTATTCGGTATAAGCATTTTCTGTGCCATATTTTCTAATGCTTTCGAAATATCTAATTTTTTAGCATTTTTATCAGGTAGCTCATCATATTGCCATCGATATAATTCAACAATGGCCCATGATTCAGTAGGGTCAGGAATTTTAAATGTTTTCATAATTCAATCATCATAACAATCATCATAACAATCATCATAATTGTGAACTTCGTCAATGTCAAGCTCATATCCATTTTCTCCAAACATACTAACCAATTCACATGCTGGTAAATAACAAGCATCCGCAAATTCTTCAATAAGTCCCAGATCCAATAATATTGCAGCCAATACCCCTTCAAAATCAGCAGGAGATCCAGCCATATGAGTATCGCCGCCAACTTCCAAATCATATCGGCCATCAGAGAATTTTGCAATTGCGGTCACTGATGTTTGGCCACCACAATCATCACATTCCCAATAATCATATTTAATATTGATTTTAATAGTGTTTTTAGATCTCATAATTATCTTTCTAATTTATCAATAATATCTTTAATAGTAATTGTATCCACAGGATGGTAGTCATTACCAGCAATCACAACCGATTTACCAGTAGCGTCCTCCAAATACATTTCCAATTCAACTAGATCCAAATAATCCATACCCAATTCTTCTAAGTTATTGTGTTCATTGATATGGATAATTGGCTCACGATGATCCAAATAATCCAACACTTCATTGATACCTTCTTTGATCAATTCCATTGTTTTTCCCTTGTCCTTATTCATAATATTATTTGTTAATTTCATTCATTCACTCGACATATTCTTGTTTGTGGCGTTCTATATCAATATCCATTTTATTTGACAATTTTGCAATATTTTCGACATGATCGATGAGAAAATAAATTTTCTGTTCTTCCATTGACATGACAATGTCATCATTAACATTGGCTGTTAAAATAGTGATAGTATTTTCAATAGCCGTAAAATCTTTTAGACATTTTGACTGCGTATAGTTTAAAATCCAACAACGAATATCGTAATATCGTTCAGTTATATCATCCAAGGATTTTATATGGGCTGATTTGAACCGTTCAAGCAACCATTCACAATGTTTATAAAATTTTACATAAAAATCACCTCGCACTGGTTCACAAACGTCTACAATATCTTGTAGACGTTTTAACAATACTAATCTCTTAATAGATACAATCATATTGATTATTTTTCAGGTGGGGTATTCCAAAATTTTTCAGGTAACTCGATTACAATGTTGTGATGTATTCGAATATACCAAAGATCCCTAACAATAGCTTCGTGAAATCCATCCAGTTTAGCACACATTTCCTTATGTAGTTTATTTTTATATTCAATAGAAAATATTTTAACACATTCTATTTCATCCAACATAATTTCACGGTCGCGAGTTTCTCCAATTGCAAACCAAATATTTTTCAATTTATCATAATCTGGCCATTTTGGATTATATGTTTCGAATGATTTTGTTGGGTCATCAAATACACTAATCCCAATTGGATTATTTTTCAATAATGCGGCATGTTCATCAAATTGTTTTCGATACTTTGCAATATCAATATCGTTCCTATACAAAATGTCGTCAACATGTCGAATAATTTCATATTTTGAATATTTGGCGATCATTATCAATTATTCTTCTACAGGATTTTCAAATGTCAATCGATGAATACCGCCGATTTCAATTGCATATTCTGGAACATTCCAAATTTCCTCATTTTCATTACCATCTTCATCATACATCGGTAAATTGACATATTCATTCCATTGTTGTTTAAACTCTACTGGAATCAGATAAAAATTCCCGCCATCGTCAACGTCTGTAAAATACCGTTTATGTTGTTCAATTTTTTTCATATTATTTTATGGTTTTAAAGGAAGGAGAACATTTGCACCACCACTACCAACAACTACTGATGATGGAGTTTTACCATCCCATTTTTTAGCAATTTCTAGTTGAATAACTTCTGGTGATGATTTTAATGCTTCCCCTTTGATTTTAACAGATTCGGCTTCTGCTTGTGCATTTACAACAGTAATTTTAGCATCAATTTCGGCTCTACGCAAGTCATATTCTTTAGCAAGTGCCTGTTGTTCACCAACTTGTTTCTTTTCAATAGCTGATTCAAGTTCATCACTCAAATCGATATTTCGAATTGCAACATCGGTAATATCCAATAATCCAGCCAATTCGGTTCGTAATTTATCACGGGTGGCCATTTTGATGGAATCTCGATTTTTTACAAGTTCTTCAGCACGATATTTTGCAGCAACTTGTTTTAATGTTTCTTCAATCCGTGGTTTTACCAGAGAATTGTATGGATCGCCATTATAATTCACATATAGTTCGACTGCTTTTTGTTGTGGTGTTCGATAAAATATTGAATATGCTACTGTGATCGTTTGCAAATCAGATGAAAAGCATTGTGTCGAATCATTTGCAGTCGATTGTTGCAAATTCACTTTTACAATTTTTTCCACAAATGGCTTTTTAAAAGTCAATCCTTCAGCGCGAATATTCTTATCTACTTTTCCCATTGTCACTGAAATTCCAGCATGACCAGCCGGAACCACTGAACAAGTGGATGGGATAATGATTGCTGCAATAAAGCCAATAATAATGCCCGGTAATAGTTTAGTCATATTTTTAATTGTCATAGTTTCTTATATCAAATCAGTTTTAATTCATTGATGATCGTTTAAATCATGTGTATTTGTGTTGTGGGAATTTGAATATCTGATTGTATATCCAATCAAATCATTCAAATTATATTCCCATTCGGTCCAATATTCTGTGGAATTCCCACGTCGAATCTTCTTGCCATTAGAATTATATTCATATGTATACCAATACCCACTAGATAATTTTTCATAAACAACTCTCCCATCTTCATCAAATTTAACAACATCTTCATATTCCTCTCTTGGAACAATCCGAAGGATCTTGATTTTGGATGTGCAGAATTTATTATATTTTTCTTGAATATCTCCCAGTGCTTCTACTTCAAAAATTGTTAATTTTTTTCGAGGAGCATAATAGACTAATGTGTTCTGAATAGTTTCACAAAAATGAAATCCATTTTTACAAATCTCCAATTCTCCTTCGATTTCATAAGTTTCTCCTACTTCGAAATGAAATCCTAAACATTCTTGATTGTAACTCGCTTTGTATCCTTTCATGATTTGACTATATTCTAGTTGTCAATGATCAAGCTAGTAGTTGTTGGATTTCGATGATTTTTAGTTCCAGCTCTGCTACTTTCTGTTCGTGATATTCCAATTGCTTTATATATTCTTCCAGATTGGAAATTTTGGCATCTCTTTCTTTTAGGAATTCCCCAAAAGAATCTCTGGGAATTCCTAAAAAATCACACAGTGTAATTGGTTTAAATTCCTCCATTTTGTTTAACTACTCCATCTACAGAAAAACTAAATCCATGGCTATAATAACCATTATGGTAATTGTAAAGTGACAAATAAATAACATCATCAGGATTATCGATATGCTGCAATTTGAAATATACACATTCATCACAATTCCTATAAAAATCTGGATCGAATCGATATACCGAATGATCAAATTCGGCATCTTTAATATTGTAGAGTGATGTCATAATGGTTTCTGGATCTTCTCGTGTGAACACATAACCAAACACTTCACAACAACGCTGACCGTCATCATAACCTACGAATACATTATTTTCATCAACAAAATTAATTTTTCTATTAGCCTCAAATACTCTCATATTATTTTATTGTGTTATTTTTAATATTTTCTAATTCGATATAAACCTCTCGCATCATCAACAATACAAATCCGAATATAAACATTATAGATAATGCCAATATTGTTATGATTGTAATGCATATGATGTGAGGAACTGGCATTAATATAATCTAGTTGTCAATGGCCGAGGCGATCATCACGACTCAACTCAATTCAACACCAAAAGTCG
>JASLCW010000023.1 GCA_030151765.1 Marmoricola sp. | reverse complement strand
GGCGATGACCTTCTCCAGCAGCGGGAGCAGCTCGGCGATCGCCGAGATCTTGCCCTGGTGCAGCAGGATGTAGGGGTCGTCGAGGACGGCCTCCATCGACTCCGGGTCGGTCACGAAGTACGGCGACAGGTAACCCTTGTCGAACTGCATGCCCTCGGTGAACTCGAGATCGGTGCCCATGGTGTTGGACTCCTCGACGGTGATGACACCGTCCTTGCCGACCTTGTCGAAGGCCTTCGAGAGCAGGTCGCCGATGTGGGCGTCCCGGCTCGAGACGGTCGCGACGGCGGCCATGTCCTCGACGGAGCCGACCTCGCGGGCGGCGGCGCTGAGCGCCTCGGTGACGGCGGCGGCGGCCTTGTCGATGCCGCGCTTGAGCGCCATCGGGTTCACTCCGGCGGCCACGGCGCGCAGGCCCTCGTGGACCATCGCCTGGGCGAGCACGGTCGCGGTCGTCGTACCGTCGCCGGCGACGTCATTGGTCTTGGTGGCAACTTCCTTGGTCAGCTGCGCACCGAGGTTCTCGAAGGGGTCGTCCAGCTCGACCTCACGCGCGACGGTGACACCGTCGTTGGTGATGGTCGGGGCGCCCCACTTCTTGTCCAGGACGACATAGCGGCCCTTGGGACCGAGGGTCACCTTCACGGTGTTGGCGAGCGCGTCGACGCCGCGCTCAAGGGCCCGACGAGCACCCTCGTCGAACTGAAGAATCTTGGGCATTGCTGTTCCTTACGTAGAGATCGGGAGAACCGAATCGCCCGGGACGTCATACGAAATGGCGCCCATGGGAACCAGTTCGTATGACGTCCCGGGCGAGAGACGGATTCAGATCAGGAGACCACTGCGAGGACGTCGCGGGCCGAGAGGATCAGGTACTCGGTGCCGGCGTACTTGACCTCGGTGCCGCCGTACTTGGAGTAGATGACCTTGTCGCCGATGTTGATGTCGAGCGGAATCCGGTTGCCGTTGTCGTCGACGCGACCCGGGCCGATCGCGAGGACCTCGCCCTCCTGCGGCTTCTCCTTGGCGGTGTCCGGGATCACCAGGCCCGAAGCGGTGGTCTGCTCGGCTTCGAGCGCCTTGACCACAATCCGGTCCTCGAGGGGCTTGATGTTGACCGACATGAGCGTCGACCTCCACTTTCCAGTGTCGTATGCGTTGGGGCTTCACGTTCGCTGGCACCCTCACACCGAGAGTGCCAACTCCGAAGTTAGCACTCAGCTAAAACGAGTGCCAACCGGGATCGGGCGGCGGGCTCTGAAAGGATGCGGACATGGATCCGGAGGGCTTCGCCTGGCTGCTCACCGAGGCGGGCCAGGAACTCCTCACCATCGCCGCGAACCTGCGGGAGACCGATCCCCTCGCGGCCGGAAAGGCCCTGCGGGCGCAGGGGTACGCCGGCGCTCACGTGGCGATCGCGATGACCCAGGTCGAACTCCGTGGCCGGGCACGCATCAAGTTCGGTGGGTCCGCGGAGCGGATGTACTTCACCCCCGACGGCCTCGAGCAGGCCACCCGGTTGCCCGTCGCCCGACACCGGGCCGCGCGTCTCGTCGCGGCCGGCGAGCAGAGCCTGATCGACCTCGGCTGCGGCATCGGCGGCGACCTGATCGCGGCCGCCGAGGCGGGGATCACCGTCGCCGGGGTCGACCTGGACGAGGTCCGGGTCGCGGTGGCCCGCGCCAATCTCGCCGCCCTCGGTCTCGGCGGTGCGGTCACGGTGGCGGACGCGACCACCCTGGACCTCTCCCCCTTCGACGTCGCCTTCGCCGACCCGGCCCGTCGCGGCCCGGCCGGCCGCAGCTTCCGCGCCGCCGACTGGACGCCGCCGTGGCCCTTCGTCGAGCAGCTGCTCCGCCGCGACTCCTGCGTCAAGGTCGCGCCCGGCATCCCCCACGACCTCCTCCCGGAGCGGGTCGAGGCCGAATGGGTCAGTGACCACGGTGAGGTCAAGGAGGCCGCGCTCTGGGCGGGCCGCCTCTCCGTCGTACGCCGCCGCGCCACGGTGATCGGCGACCACGGGCTGGCCACCCTCACCGACGAGGACGAGACCACCGACACCGTCCTCGACATGGACCGCTTCCTCTACGAGCCCGACGGCGCGGTGATCCGGGCGGGTCTGGTCGGCGCGGTCGCCGCCGGGGTCGGTGGCGGCCTGATCGACTCGAAGATCGCCTATGTGACCTCCGGCGATCCCTTCACGACGCCTTTCGCGCGCGGCTACGAGGTGCTCGAGGAACTCCCCTACCGCGAGAAGCAGTTGAAGGCCGCGCTCCGCGAGCGCTCGATCGGCCGGCTGACGATCAAGAAGCGCGGGGTGGATGTCGTACCGGAGCAATTGCGCAAGCGCCTCGCCCTCGCCGGCGACGAGGAGGCGACCGTCGTACTCACCCGCGCACGCGGTGAAGGTCGCTGCTGGTCGGTTCGTCCGATCCCGGTCGCGGGTTGAGCCGCCGCCACACCACGGCGATGAACAGTCCGACGGCCAACCCGCCCACGATGCCGGTCGAGTCGGCCAGGACGTCGTGCCAGTCGCCGTCCCGCTGGATCGGCAGCAGCGCCTGGAGGACCTCCGAGAGGACCGCATAGCCGAAGAGCGCCAGCCCCAGGGGCCGGAGCCGCCAGCCGGCGAAGAGGCCGGTCAGGGCGAGCGAGGCGAAGGTCAGCGCATGCCCGAGCTTGTCCCAGATGGTCACCGCGGTGGTCAGGTCGGGGCCTGGCGTGAAGAAGGAGTACGCCGAGATCGCGAAGGCGATCAGGAAGGGGACGATCCGCCGGCGACTCATGCAGAGGCCGGGAGGTTCATCGTCGGGCGGCCGGACTCGACGCGACGCCGCTCGGTCGCGATGACCAGCTTGTGGAGGTCGCGGTTGTCGCCGAAACGGATCCGGTCCGGCACGATCCGCTGCGACTGCCGTACGGCGCCCGCGGCGGTCCGGAAGGCCGCCTCGTGCGCACGCGTCCACGACAGCCCGTAGAGCCGCCGCACCGGATCGGGCAGCATCCCCTTGACGACGAGGTTGGTGGCGCGGATTCCGGGCGTCATCGGCCGCGGCACGGGCATGTCGTCGGCGATCGCGCGCCCGACCACGCGAGCCTCCTCGGTGAGATGCATCCGGTCTCCGGTGAACCAGGCCTCCATCCAGGCCTCGAAGTCGGTAGCCGTCGCGGGCGCCGCCGAGCGCGGCATCCCGAAGAGCTCGCCGAAGCGGATCCAGTCGGCCCACAGCTCCTCGCGCTCGCCACGATCGAGGGGCCGCACCAGCGTCTCGAAGGCCACCCGGGAGGAGTCGGCCAGCATCGCCATGGTCCAGAACATCAGCTCCGGGTCGAAGGCGTCGTACGGCGTGCCCTCGGGGAATGCGCCTTCGTCGCGGTCGAGGCCGCCGCGGACCCGCTGATGCATCGAGTGCACCGCACGCAGCAGCCGATCCGCCTCCTCGCGGGTCCCGAAATAGACCGTCTCGAAGGCGATGGCGGTGCGGGCGAGTCGCTCGAAGGGCCGTTCCTTCGCGAGCGTCGACTGCGAGGTGCCGACGTACGGGACCGGATGCGTGGCGCCGATGATCAGCGCGCGCTGGCCGTAGGTCTGCCCCACGGCACGATGGGACTGCACGTGGCGCAGCATCGAGCCGCGCGGGAAGTAGCCGTCGCTCACGTCTTCAGACTAGAGCGACGGCCCTTCCCGGGGGTCACTTCCAGACGCGGACGTAGTCGACGTCCATCGTCGACGGCATCGGGGTGTTGGCGGTCGCGGCGTTGTTGGTGTCGAGATCCAGCCCCTGGGTGAGCGCCATCCGGTAGGCCTTCTGGAAGGCCGGGTCGCCGGAGGTGTTCACCAGGCAGGTCTTGCCGTTGATGATGAAGGTGAGCTTCGTGGCGGTCCACTCGAGCGTGTAGGTGTTCCACTGGCCGCGGGTCGCGGCGCAGTCGAAGGCCGTGTTGACGCCGGGCACGTAGCCCCCGTTGTCGTTCCACGTGTAGTGGAGGTAGGGGATCGCCACCTTCGAGAGCCCGGACCAGGTCTCGGCGATGTCGATCTCACCCGAGGCGGGCCAGGTGGCCGAGGTCGCCGCCGGGTCGGAGGGCCACAGCCACCATGCCTCGTGGAGCCCGGTGCCCGAGTAGGCGGAGGGGCGCACCCGCGCCTCGAAGCGGCCGTACTTCTGGTCGAAGAGTCCGTACGACGACACCATGCCCGCGGTGTAGCGGCAGTACGACGCCCACGGCGAGGTCGGCTTCGGCTTGTCGACGCTCAGGTGCAGCGCACCGCCGGAGACGTTGATCAGCGACGGGTCGTCCTCGTAGCAGGTCCAGCCGGTGAGGACATTGCCCGTGAAGAAGTACTGCTGCGGCACCCACTTGGTCTTGTCCAGGCTGGTCCCGTTGAACTCGTCGTCGAAGGTGCACTGCCAGGGAGTGCCGTCGTCCTTGAGCACGGTCGCGCCGCAGTCCGGGGCAGCCGGCGTAGTGGGCGTGGGCGTCGGGGTCGGCGTCGGGGTCGGCGTCGGGGTCGGCGTCGGAGTCGGCGTCGGCGTCGGCGTCGGCGTCGGGGTGGGCGTCGGCGTCGGGGTGGGCGTCGGCGTCGGCGTGGGCGTCGGCGTGGGCGTCGGAGTGGGGGTGGGCTTCGGCTTCGGCGGCGGCCGGTGCCACACGACGTTGAGGACCCTGCTCTTGGCGGCCCCGCTGACCACGCGATACTGCGCGGGCGCGGAACCCTGCGTGGCCTTGAAGGAGTAGCGGTGGTTGCGCGCCTTCGCCTTCGAGACCGCAGCCCAGCGAGCCGTGGTGCTGGTCCGCCGCTGCAGCACCACCGAGGACTTGGCGGCCGTCGTACGACCGGCGACGACGACGTGCGCGGGCTTGACCAACCGCGCAGTCGCGGTGACCGTGTCAGCCGCGCGTCGATGTGTCGACCCCGGCGTGGCATTGGCCTGGACGGCCGACACCAACAGCAGCGATACGAAGATCGCGGCGATCAACGCGTGGTTGCGTACGGACTTCGTCGTCATGATTCCTCCACGTCACAAGACTTCGGTCCGCAGTATTGCGGAAAAACTTGCGCAACACATCAAAAATCGGACATTTGCGACATCTGTGCGTGGGCTGTCAGGCCGCAGGATGCAACCATCGAGATCGGTCCGGCGTGTGTAGGTCGTGAACACGACGATTTCGGAGGTGCGCGTGCTCGGGGCACACGACTTCGACGAATGGATGGCCGCTCGCCAGAACGGGCTGCAACGCACGGCGTACCTGCTGTGCGGCGGCGACCCCCACGCGGCGGGCGATCTCACCCAGGCCACCCTGGCGAAGCTCTACCTGGCCTGGCCGCGGATCAAGGACCGCGACCGCGTGGACGCCTACGCGCGCCGGATCATGGTCAACGAGCACCGCTCCTTGTGGCGGCGGGCCTTCCGGCGGCACGAGGTGAGCAGCGAACGGCTGCCGGAGACCGATGTCCGCGATCGCGAGTACGACGGCGAGCGCGAGGCCCTGTGGCAACTCGTGCAGACCCTGCCCCGCCGTCAGCGTGAGGTGATCGTGCTCCGTTACTACGAGGAACTCACCGAGGCCGAGACCGCCGAGACGCTCGGCATCTCCGTCGGCACCGTGAAGTCCCAGGCCAGCCGGGCACTGGCCGCGCTACGCACCCGGATACCCGACCAGATAGACGCACCCGAGACGAGCTCCCGGGAGGAGGACCGATGAACACCGGACAGATGAACGACGGCCGGATGGAAGACCTGCTGCGCGAGACCCTGCGCAGCCACGCCGACGACGCACCCTTCGCACCGGACCGGACCGCGGTCGTCAACCGCGCCCGGTCCATCCGCCGGCACCGGCGCCAGGGCCTCGCCGCACTGACCGCGGCGGCGGTCGTCGCGATCGTCGTGCCGGTGTCACTGGCGCTGGGCCAGGACGACGACGCCGGGACCGGGCCGGCCAATCAGGACCACACTCCGAAGCCCTCGCCGACGAAGACCGTGATGCCGCGCTACGACTCGCTGGCCGCCATCCCGCGCGGCAAGGACACCGCTCTCCCGTACGTCGGGCCCGATGCGCTCATCCACGACAACGGTACGACGACCCCCGTGCCGGGCGGGGCGAAGGATGTCACCGACTTCGGCGAATATCAGGGCAACTGGGTGGTGCAGCGCGACCTGAAGACCGACGTGTACGTGGGCGCCACGGTGGTCAGGAGCGGCGCAGGGAACGGAATCAGGTATTCCTCGGACCGCACCGAGATCGCGTACCAGATCGGAAGCACCCTCTACACCAGCTCGCGCAACACGATGGGCGGCATCGGAGCGCACGGTATGCCCGCGCCGAAGGACAGCGCGCTGCTCGGCTACCTGCCGGGCGGACCGGCCATGACCTCGGGCCAGGATTCGGTCACGATCGTCGGCTCTCCGAACCGGACGATTCCGCTTCCCTTGATGCCGACGGTTGTCTCGCAGAGCACCGGCCTGGTCGGCGGAATCGTCGGCACGGTGGCGCAGGGCGACTACGAGGGTGCGGTGGCGGATGTCGCCACCGGCACGATCCTGTGGCACAACAAATGGGGAGTCCTCGCCTTCAGCGACGACGGTAAGTACGTCGTCGCGAAGATCGCCGCGGAGAACGGCAATCCCTCGATCCTGGCCATCCTCGACGCGCGTACCGCCCGGGTCATCGCACGAACCCCGAACCTGGGCCCGGGTGTCCAACTCGTTGGCAATGTGGCCTGGGACGGGCACCGGGTGATCATGGACGCCGCGGGCAACAAGGCGCGGTCCAGTGCGCTCCTCGCACTCGATCTGTCCGGCAGCCTCACCCGCGTGACCGACGTGGCGCCCGGTCCGGTCGGCAAGGAGATGTTCGTCCTCGGCGCCCAGCCCTAGGCCTCAGCCCGCGAGGATCGACTCGACCGGCATCGACGAGTCCGCCGGCAGGTCGATCGACGAGGGACGGCGGCCCCGGGCGACCATCTCGGCGCCCAGGGCCGCCACCATCGCGCCGTTGTCGGTGCACAGACCCGGGCGCGGGACGCGGACCCGGATGCCGTGCTTCGCGGCCCGCTCCTCGGCGAGCACCCGGAGCCGGGAGTTCGCGGCGACGCCGCCACCGATGAGGATGTCCTCGATGCCCTCGGTGCGGGCGGCGTCGATCGCCTTGCGGGTCAGCACATCGCAGACCGCCTCCTGGAAGGAGGCGGCCACGTCGGCGACCGGCACGGGCTCGCCGCTCGCCTCGCGCGCCTGGACCCAACGGGCGACCGCGGTCTTGAGGCCGGAGAAGGAGAAGTCGAAGCGGTGCCGTTCGAGATCGCGGCCCGAGGTCAGTCCGCGTGGGAAGTCGATGGCCACCTGGTCGCCCTCGCGCGCGGTCTTGTCGATGTGCGGGCCGCCCGGGAAGGGCAGGCCGAGAACGCGTGCCACCTTGTCGAAGGCCTCCCCCGCGGCATCGTCGATCGTCGACCCCATCGGGACGACGGACTGCGTGACATCGTCGACGCGCAGCAGCGACGAGTGGCCGCCGGAGACCAGCATCGCCAGGCAGGGATCGGGCAGTGCCCCGTGTTCCAGTTGATCGACGGCCACATGGGCGGCGAGGTGGTTGACGCCGTACAGCGGCTTCTCCAGCGCCAGCGCCAGCGCCTTGGCGGCAGCGACACCGACCAGCAGAGCTCCGGCGAGACCCGGTCCCGAGGTCACCGCGATCGCGTCGACATCACCGAGGGCGATGCCGGCGGTTTCACAGCCGCGCTCGATCGTCGGCACCATCGCCTCGAGGTGGGCGCGTGCCGCGACCTCCGGTACGACGCCACCGAAGCGGGCATGCTCCTCGACGGAACTGGCCACGGCATCGGCGAGCAGCGTGTGTCCGCGGACGATCCCGACTCCGGTCTCGTCGCACGAGGTCTCGATGCCCAGCACCAGTGGTTCGTCACGCACCCGCCCATTGTGTCCGGTGCGTGGTCGCGCACTCACTCAGGCCGGGATGAAGCCGCTGCACACGAGGCGTACGTCGTCGATCACTCCGCTGTTCACGCGCAGATAGCCGCTCTGCTCGACGACGTACTCGACATCGTCCTCGAGCACGCGCATCCGATAGCGGACGCCCTTGAGGTCCTGGACATCCTCGATGGCGACGTCTTCGAGAGCGAGCACGGTGACTGCGTCGTCGAACCACGTGCCCAGCACGATCTCGTCGACCGCGTCGGGCGCCGTTTCGGCCTCCCAGAAGCGCCTCGGGGTGATGGCCCGGAAGCGGAGCGGCGTGGCCAGCAGGCCGCGCAGTCGCGTTGCGTCCTTGGCCGCGATGGCGTCGACGAAGGCACGCGCCGTTGCTGTGCTCCGGTCCTGTTCCGCGGCCGGCTCAGTAGCTGAAGGTGTTGGCTGGTTCATCGCCGATCCACTCCCACAACGGAACGGTGCCGCCGAGCGAGGCACCAGCGATCAGTTTCTGGGCATCGAGGCTACGCGCGTCGAAGCAGATCGGACAGACCAGATAGTCACCGCCCGCGGCGGCGTAGCGCTTCACCAGTTCGGCAAGGGGCGGGCAGCCTTCGCACGCCGTACCGATCGCAATCCCTTCCGTGGCGAGGCGGACGGCCTCCTTGGCCAGGAAGATGCGCGTCGGTCGCCCTGACTCGGCCGAGCCGACTGCCATCAGGAAGGCGACCGTCACCCGCTCGGGATCTTCCAGTCCGGTGGTCAGGCTGATCACTGTCTTGGTGTTCATGCCGCCGATCCTGCGCCCGGGCCGGTACGCCGGTCATGGGGCAAGTGCCCCATCTTCCGCGCTCGATCGGTGCCTCAGATGAGCCCGTGCCGGACCGCGAACATCGTGGCCTCGACCCGGTTGCTCACCCCGGCTTTGGCATAGATGTGCTCGAGGTGATTGCGCGCCGTCTTCGGACTGATCACCAGCGCCTCCGCGATCCCGCGGGCGTTGTGGCCACGGGCGGCCAGCACCAGCACCTCGACCTCCCGCTCGGTCAGGCCTGCGGGGCGCGCCTGCCGGGTGGCCGGATGACCGGCGGCGGCCAGCACGGCGGCGACCGCCGTACCGTCGAGCCGGCCGGCGGCCACCTCGTCGCGAAGCCTGGCCGCGGCGGCCGCCGGATCGAGTGGCGGCCGGTGCGGCCGTGGCTCGCAGGAGGTGACATAGGAGGAGGCCGCCGCGAGCAGTCGCTGCGGCGGATCCAGCGCCGTGGCTGTCGATCCCGACGGATAGCCGCTGCCGTCGAGTCTCTCGTACGCCGCCTCCGCCACCCGGCCGACACCGACGAGGCCGGGTACGCGGCGCAGGATCCGGCCGGTCAGATAGGGCGCCAGCCGGGCCCGTTCCCGCTCGGCCTCGGTCCACGGAGATGACTTCTCCCAGACCGAATTGGGCACGCCCATCCGGCCGAGAACGTAGACATGGGCGGCACGTCGTACGGTCGCGGCGTCTGCGGCGGAGAGCCGACAGTGCGCCGCCGCTGTCGCCACCAGAGATGCCACCGCGGTCGAATGCCCTGCCGTGCAAGGGGTCTTGAGGTCCACGAACTCCCCGAAGGCGGCGAGCAGGTCGTCGAGATCGGACTCGGCGAGCACCCACCCGCGGTCGGGGCCGAGCAATGCCTCCTCCCACGGATCCCGATCCGGTACGGCGCGCAGCTGATCCTCGGCCGCCACCAGGAGGTCGACCATCGTCGGGTCGAACTGGGTGCCGCTGCGCGCCTTCATCATGTCGATCGCGGCAGCCGTCCCGTGCGTGCGTTGATGCACCTCGGCGACCTCGGCCAGTTGCACGATGCGGGTGGCGACAGGGATGTCCTCGCCCCTCGAACCCGACGGCAGCCCTTTCCCGTCCCAGCGCTCGAAGCCCGCGCGCACCGCCTCTTGCACCCGCTCGTCGAGACCGATCCGGCCGGCAAGGGTGCCCGCGGACATGCAGTGCGAGTGGATCAATCGCGCCATCCTCGTGTGCGGCGCCGACATCAGACTGAGCATCCGCGCGGCCCGTCGTACCGGCGGCTCGCCCTTCGCCACCGAGCGCATCACGAAGAGCTGGTACGCCGGCCCCGACCAGTCGTACTCGTAGCTCGCCGCCCGCATCGCCAGGTCGTCACCGAACCAGTGCGCGAACTCGTGCGAGTCCGCGTGGCAGCCGATCCACAGCACGAGGTTGGCGTAGTGCACGACCGCCCGCTCATCGGCATCCAGGTCGAGCCCTTCACTGATCAGCCCGGCGATCAGGGACGACCTGAGCACATGCTCCATCGGTAGCCCCAGCCCGAGATCGATGGCCAGCGACAGAGCCGCCAAGGCCTCGGCACGGCCCACCCCGGTGGCAGTCACCCTCCCAGTGTGGCCGCGGGGCCGGGTGCGGGGAAGCCTCAGCCGCCGCCAGATACGGGGCTAATCCGGCTCGACCCTGTCGAGCCATAGGTGGAAGTCGGCTTCGGTATGCAGGTAGTCGTCGGGGCCGACCCTGAGATCAGCGCCGACGAGCTCCCGCAACGCTTCCCACACGACAGGGTCGTCGACACTGGGATCCTCTTGCATCACCCAGGTCGCGGCCCACACCGCAGTCTCCTCCCTCGAGGCACCTCCCGAGAGGAGGTTCGACAGGCGTTGACGGATCTGCGCGCGATCCGGAGGCGAAGCTGCGGTCATGACGCCCCTCCCGCCGAATCACCATGGCTGTAAGCCTCGAACCCTCCGGCCCGACCGTCCGCCGTCATCGTGGCCTCCACAGCCGATTGCCCTCGAGTTCGAACGCCTTCACAAACCGCCGCCCGGCGAGATGACTACCGCGCCGAAACCATCCGAAAAGCTGCTACAGGTCATCGAGGCACGTCAACATAGCAGCACACGACAGCGTCAAACCCCCGATGTTCCAGGACGAACAGCGCTCGGATCCGCATTCTCCTCGACCCTGGTCTCCGGTGGCCACGGCTCGGCATAGACCTCGCGGCCATCGATGATCTCTTCATCCAGTTGGTCGAGGGTTTCGATCAACTCCAGCCGCCAACGCACTCTCTCCCCATGGCCGTTGACATAGTCCTGTTCCATCGATCGACCGCGGGCGATCGCGCTGACGAATGCCAAGTCGTAGTCGCCTGCGCGAAGAAGGACAAGACTCCTGGATCGCCTGTGAGGAGCGTCCTCGATGGTGATTAGGAAGCGCAACATCGCGCTGTACCAAGTCATCTTGACCACCTTCCGTCCGTCAGAAGTTTTCGCACCGTGGAGTTGCCCGCACGGAGGGCTTCACCAACCGTCCTGTCGAGAAACTCACCAGGTAGTTCTCGTAGGATCTTGGCGTCCCTGAATTGGAAACGAAATCCTGCACCGGCATTCCGCGGTTGATCACAGCGGGGTTATCGGGTGCAAGTTTCACCTTCCGAGCGAAGCTGAGGTCGCCGCCGGGTAGGCGAGCAACTCCCCGTTCGCTTCTCATGCGCGGATTCGGCTGGCGAAGAAGCCTTCTCCCTCGTCGGCGGCTGCTCGCGCCCCGACCCCACCTAGGACCCCCCGGGCGGCAACTTCGAACTCGCCGCCGAGCATTCCCCAAAAACATGTTGTGACCTGTAACCGGTTCTCCGGACGGTTTTGGTGTGGTGATCATGCCGCCGGGTTGGCGGTTTTGTGAAGGTGTTCGAACTCGATCGGGGACCGGTAGCCAAGGCCTGAGTGTCTGCGGACCGGGTTGTAGAAGGCTTCGATCCACTCGAACATCGCGTTCGCGAGTTCGGCCCGGGTGACCCAGAAGCGGCGGTCCAGCAGCTCGATCTGCATCGAGCCCCAGAACGACTCCATGAGCGCGTTGTCATAGGCGCAGGCGACCTTGCCCATCGAGCCCATCAGGCCGGCCTCGCGGAGCCGGTTGCCGAAGAGCCAGGAGGTGTATACTGGGTGCCGCGGTCCGAGTGCAGGATCGTGCCAACCGGTTTGCGGCGGATCCGGGCCATCTCCAGGGCATCGACGACCAGCTCGGTGCGTAGGTGGTCCGCGATTGACCAGCCCACTACCCGGCGGGAGAACACGTCGAGCACCGCTGCGCAGTAGACCCAGCCCTCGCTGGTGCGGTGCTGGGTGATGTCGGTGACCCAGAGCCGATCCGGCCCATCAGCGGTGAACTGGCGCTGCACGTGGTCGGGCCAGGTCGCCTCGGACCGTTGCTGGTGACGCCAACGCCGGCGGTGGACCCCGGCCAGGCCGTGGCAGCGCATCAGCCGGGCGACCTTCCGGCGCCCCACCCGGTAGCCGACCTGATGAGCGCGGCCCAAGACCAACTCGGCATGGACCCGCCTGACCCCGTAGGTCGACCGCGCCGCAGCATGGACCTCGATAATCGTGTCCAGCAGATAGGCATCGTTGATGTCACGCGCAGACGGCGGCCGTTTGGCCCACTCGTAGTAGCCCGAGGTCGAGACACCCAGGACCCGGCACGTCACCGCGACGGGGAACCCGTCACCGGCAAGCTCACGAACGAACCGGAACCCTATTTTGGGAGCACGTTCTCCCGAGCGAAGTAGGCACTGGCCCGCTTCAAGATCTCGATCTCCATCGCCTGCGTTCGGTTCTCCCGACGCAGCCGGACCAGCTCGGCCCTCTCATCACTCGAGAGGCCCTCACGCTTGCCCTCGTCGATATCGGCCTGGGCCATCCACCGGCGCAGACCGGACTCCGCGATCCCGAGATCCTTCGCGATCTGCGCGATCGGCTTCTCCCACAACCGCGCGAGCTCAACAGCCCTGCGGCGAAACTCCGGGTCCTTTGGTGCCGGCATACGGACTCCTCTCCGAGACGATCATCGCCTCAGCATCGGTGTCCGGGAAAGCGGTTACAGGTCAACACCGCGCTACCTGGCTGGCTCCACTTCTACAATCACCACCGAGCCCACTCCGCAATCGGAGGCCAGCCACCCATCACCCGACTGACCAACCTGGCTGGACATCACA
>JASLCW010000011.1 GCA_030151765.1 Marmoricola sp. | reverse complement strand
CCTTCGCCCGCGGCTGGACCGTGACCCAACTCCCCGACAACCGCTTCCTCTGGAAATCACCCCACGGCCGACACACCCTCGTCGACCGAGCCGGCACCCACCCCGTCCAACTGGTGCGGGCGGCTTGATCCCCGACATAGCGATCCGTTGCGTCGATGCAACCCCAAGGGGCCTCCGCGCCGTTAAGTCAGCGTGAGACGCAATCAGGAAGCCGAGTACGAGAGCTTCGTCCTCGACCACCGTGCCCAACTCGTGGCCACCGCGAGGCACCTCACGGGCGACCCCCACCTGGCCGAGGACCTGGTTCAGACGACCTTGGTACGGCTCTATCTCGCCTGGGGACGCGCCCGAACGATGTCGACCAGGGCCTACACGCGCCGGATCCTGATCAACACCTTCGTCGATCACCGACGTCGCCCGTGGGTACGACGCGAACAGGCCGCGGAGGCGCTGCCCGAAGCAGAGTCACCCGCCATCACGGACGCAGCACCCGACCCCGACCTGATGGCCGCTCTCGCCGCATTGCCGCCACGGATGCGTGCCGCCGTGGTGCTGCGGCACATCGAGGACCTCTCCGTCGAGGACGTCGCCGACGCCCTCGGCTGCTCACACGGCACCGTCAAGAGCCAGACCACGCGCGGCCTCGAGAAGCTCCGCGCCGCCCTCCCCCACCTGGAAAGGAACCACTCATGAACGACCTCATCGACCGCCTCGCGACTCTCCGCTCCGCTGCCACCGATCCCGGTGCTCAGACGGACGCCGTCGCCGCCGATCTGCAGCGCGGCCGACGCGCCCTCGCCCGTCGCCGGAAGGTCCGCGGCGCCACCTCCGGCATCGCGGCGCTGGCCCTCGCCGGCACGGCAGGCGCCATGGTCGTGAACCAGAGCGCAACCGACCCGGGCGTCCGGCTGGTCACCTATGAGGGTTCGCAGCCGGCCGGATTCACCGTCGCCACGGTGCCCGCCGGATACGTCCTGCAAGGCTCCACGCCGTACTCCCTCGACATCGCCCGGCCCGGCGACCGCAGCAGCCTCGACGACTTCCAGAACAAGCTGGTCGTCACGGTCGAGGCGAAGTCGAACACGCCGGCACCGCAAGCAGGGGCGGCGGCACGCGCCAAACTGCGCGCCATGCAGCGGCATCCCGGCGTGAAGGTCAGCCGCCACGACGACACCTACACCTTCACCTTCCCGAACGGCACCGTGTTGCGCCAGCGGGTGCCCCACGGAACGCAGCCGACCTTCGACGGCGGCAGCAAGGGCACGACGGAGTCTCCCTATCGCATCCCCGAGGCCTTCCGGATCGATGGCGACAAGGCCACCGTGAAGACGAACAGCGAAGGGGCCAAGATCCTGCGCTACACGTACGGCGAAGCGACGGTCACCGTTCAGATGTGGCCCACGCTCGGCCTCAGCGACACCCAGCTGCGCACCTTCGCCGACGGCATCACCGTGACCGACGAGGCGATGGCCAGCCGCGGCTGACTCGCCCGAATTGTCAGGCACATCTTGACGCGGGCACAATGACCGGATGAACAGACCCGTCCTCGTGAGCAACCTGGTCGCCGGAGCCTTCTGGCTCGCAGTGCTGGGACTCATCGGCGCACCGGGCCTGGCCTTGATCGCGGCGCCGTACGTCGTGGTCGCGAGCCTCTACTTCGCGACCTTCTACGCCCGCGAGTCCTACACGAGGCGACAGGAGGCGCTCGCCTGGTTCCTGCCCTGGCTGGGCGCGATCGCGTTGTGGGGCGGGATCCTCCTCCAGATCGGCGGCGGTGAGCTTCCCAGCGTGCCCCTGTTCCTCGCGGGCGCATTGTTCGTCTCCGTCGTCGCCACCCCTTGCTACCTCGCCTGGCAGCTGCTGGCCCTCGCGGTCCGCCAATACCTCGCGTATCGCGCACGCATCGCCCGGCCGACGTCCTAGCCGAGTACGAGTGCTCCGACGAGCCCGAGGCTCGTGACCCACAGCGTGACGATCAGGGCGAGAGCCACCGGCCGGAAGCCGACCCGGCGGAACATGTCGATGCGTACGCCGCAGCCGAGCGCACACATCGCGGCGGCGAGCAGGCCGGTCTCCGTGTGCGCCGCCAGGGAGAGCAGCCCCGCAGGCAAAGGGATCCAGGTGTGTACGACGACCAGTGCGCAGAAGCCCGCCACGAAGAGCGGCACCAGCGGAGCACGCCGGCCGTCGCTCGACGTACGGGGCCCGCGGGTGCCGATCCACAGCAGGACCGGGGCGAGCAACAGCACCCGAGCCAGCTTGATGACCACGGCGACCGCGAGTGCACCTCCGCCGATGATGCCGCCGGCGGCGACGACCTGGGCGACCTCATGGACGGAGGCGCCGGCCCAGATCCCGCCGGCACGATCGCCCAGCCCGAAGAGTCCGACCAGGGCCGGGATCACCCCGATCATCAGGGTGCCGAAGCCGACCACCAACGCGACCGCGGTGGCCACCTCCTCCTCGTCCGCCTCGATGGTGCTGTCGACGGCGGCCACGGCGGCGGCGCCGCAGATCGAACATCCGGAGGCGATCAGCAGGCTCTGCGTCGGCGTGAGGCCGAGCGCTCGACCGGCGCGTACGCCGACCGCGACCCCGGTCGCGACGACCAGGAGGACGAGCACGATCACACCGGCACCGAGGCCGGCCACATCGCGCAGTGACACCTGGAGACCGAGCAGGACGACGCCGATGCGCAGCAGTCGCCGGCCCGACCAGGTGAGTCCGGGGGCGGTGGCTGCGGGCAGCAGCCCGAGATTGGCGAGGACGGCGCCGTACACGATCGCGACCAGCAGCGGGCTGGCCACCGGCACGAAGGAGGCGACGACGAGGCCCAGGGCAGCGCCGGACGCGGCGACGGCCACGCCGGGAAGGCGGCGCTCGCTCCGGACCGATACGGCGGGTCGCGTCTGGGTCATCGTCATGTGACCAATCTGCGCGCCGCGGAGGCGAAGCAGTAGCCGTCACGTCACCATCCGGGTATATCTTCCGGATATGGCACGCACCTGGCCCGATCTCGTCGGACTCGAACTGCTCGTCGCCGTCGCCGACCACGGCAGCCTGAGCGCCGCGGCCCGCGCCACCGGTATCGCGCAACCCAATGCCAGCCGCTCGCTCGCCCGGCTGGAACGCCGGCTCGACGTCAACCTGGTGATCCGCTCGACGACCGGGACCCGACTGACGCCGGCCGGCCTGGTGGTCGTCGACTGGGCGCGCCAGGTCCTGCGCAGCTGCGAGGCCCTGCTCGACGGTGCCGCCGCCCTGGCCCGCGAGGAGAGCTCGCTGTCGGTGTCCGCGAGTCAGACCGTCGCCGAGCATCTTCTGCCTGCCTGGCTGACGAAACTCCGCCTGCAGCGCCCGGAGATCTCCGTCGAGGTCCGGGTCGAGAACAGCGCCGAAGTGGTGGCCGATGTCCTCGGCGGCGGCTGCGCGATCGGCTTCGTCGAAGGCCCGAAGGCACCGGCAGGCGTGCACACCCGCACGGTCGCGAACGACGAGCTGATCCTGGTCGTCGCACCGGACCACCCCTGGTCACGACGCCGTACGCCGGTCACGGCCACCGAGATCGCCGACACTCCCCTGACCACTCGCGAGGCCGGCTCGGGCACCCGGGTCAGTCTCGACGAGGCGATCCGGGCCGGCACCGGACGATCGATCACATCGGCGCAGACCCTGGCCAGCAATGCCGCCGTGCGGGTCAGCGTCGCCGCCGGCGGTCCGCCGGCGGTGCTCAGCCGGCTCGCCGTGGAGGACGCCCTGCATCGAGGACAACTGCTAGAGGTGCCGCTCGCCGATCTCGACCTGAGCCGGCAGCTGCGTGCCGTCTGGACCGGACCGCGCGTCCTCCGCGGACCCGCCGCCGATCTGCTCTCCGTGGCACTGGAGCACAGCGGCGCCCGCCCCGTCCGACTCAGCGACCGCTCATCGCCCGAAGCCCGGAGATGAGCAGGTCCAGGCCGAAGCCGAAGCGCTCGTCGCCGTCACCCGTGGTGAGGGTCTCGGCCATCGAGGTGATGAGCGGGAAGTGGTCCGCGGGCAGCCCCCCGAAGATGGCGCGCACCTTGCCGACGACCTCGAGCTCGCTGCCCGTCGCCCGCTCCCGCCACACGTCCTCCTCGACCATGGCGCCCGCGACGTAGAGCGCCGCCGAGTCGACGAACCAGGCCGCGTACTGATCGGGTACGCCGCCCGCGCGCATGATCGCGAGCAGTCTCTCGGTGGCGATCAGCGTGGCCGGGAGCGTCGGGATCATGCCCAGCGTGCAGCGAGCGACGCCAGGGTGCGCCTGATAGAGCCGAGCCAGGTCCAGAAGGGATTCGCGGAGCTGCTCGGCCCAGCGCTCCGGATCCGGATCGGGAATCCGCCACTCGCGCGAGACCCGGTCGACGAGCATCTGGTCCAGGGCGGCCCGGTCGGCGACGTGGGCATAGAGCGAGGCCGGCCCGGTGCCGAGCTCACGGGCGATCGAGCGCATGGTGACGGCGTCGTACCCGCCGGTGCGCATCTGCGCGAGGGCGACATCGACGATGCGGTCGGCGGAGAGTCGCTCCGCCTGCCCGCGGCCACGGCCGCGCGCCTCACGACCACCGCCGAAGGTCCGCGCGAGCACCTCGGAGATCTCCGCGGCGACCTCGGCGGGGAGATATTTGCCGATCGGATTCGGCTGCTTGGGGGCGGGCACGAGCCCATCGTAGCCCTTCGCGAACAATGTTCTTGACTTACGAACACTGTTCGTTATAGAACAGTGTTCGTTAACCCCTGCTTTCCGTCCAGGAGGACGCTATGTCTGCAACCACTCTCGAGTCCGGCCACCAGCCGGGCGTGGGCGAGACCTCCGGCCGCGGCTATCGCTACCGCTGGATGGTCCTCGTCGTGGTGATGCTCGCCGATGTCATGGACCTGCTCGACGCGACCATCGCCAACCTCGCCGGCCCCTCGATCCGGGCCTCCATCGGCGGCAGCGAGTCCACCCTCCAGTGGATCCTCGCCGCCTACACGCTCACCTTCGCCGTCGGCCTGGTGACCTCGGCACGCCTCGGCGACCTGGTCGGCCGCCGCCGGATGTTCCTGATCGGCATGGTCGGCTTCACGGTCGCCTCACTCCTGTGCGGACTCGCACCGAGTGCCGGCCTGCTCATCGCCGCGCGGGCGCTCCAGGGCCTCTTCGGCGCGACGATGATCCCCCAGGGATTGGCCATGGTGAAGGCGAGCTTCCACTCCGACGATCTCCAGAAGGCATTCATCCCCTTCGGCCCGGTGATGGGCCTGGCCGCCGTACTCGGCCCGATCCTCGCCGGCGTGCTCATCGACGCGGACCTCTTCGGCTCGGGCTGGCGGACGATCTTCTGGATCAATGTCCCCGTCGGCATCGCCGCGTCGGTGCTCTCCTACCTCTACCTGCCGCGCAATCTCGAACGCGACCGTACGGCGCGACTCGACGTCAGCGGCGCACTCCTGCTGACGATCGCATCCGTCGCCCTGATCTATCCCCTGGTGCAGGGGCAGGAGCAGGGCTGGCCCGCCTGGATGTTCGCGATGATGGCCGGCGCCCTCGCCCTCTTCGGGCTCTTCGCCCTCTCCGAGCGACGCTCAAGCCACCCGGTCATCGAGCGCAGCCTCTTCTCACACCGGCAGTTCGTCGGCGGGCTGATCTTCCTGGGCAGCTTCTTCACGGCGATGGCGGGCTTCAACCTGGCCGGCAATCTCTTCATCCAGTACGGCCTGCACTTCACGCCGCTGCACACCGGACTCACGATGATCCCGCTGGCCCTCGGCATGGCCGTAGGCGCCGCACTCTCCGGTGCCGCGCTCGGCCCGAAGTTCGGCCGGCACGTCTTGCACGGCGGCCTGGCGATCACGATGGTCGGGATGATCGTGATGTGGGCGATGATCGGCTCGGCCGGGCTGGGCATCTCCACCTGGGGCCTCGCCCCCGGCTTCGCCATCACCGGTCTGGGCATGGGCATGATCTTCGCCCCGCTCTTCGACATCATCCTGGCCGCGCTCAACGACGACGAGGTCGGCTCCGGATCGGGCCTGCTCAACGCCGTCCAGCAGTTCTGCGCAGCACTCGGCGTCGCGGTGCTCGGCTCGGCCTACTTCCACTGGCTCCCCGACCACGGCTTCGTGACCGCCCTGCGCTGGCTGATCCTGCTCTCGGTCGTCTGCTTCGCGGTCTCCTTCGCGGTCGCCTTCATCCTCCCCAAGAAGGCACGCGAGGACGCCGGCCACTAGAGGCGCCGCGGGGCTCACTCCTGCGCGACATGGGCGAGTTGTCGCCACACCAGCGCGAGGGTGAGTCCCGAGCCGGCGAAGGCGAACCAGAAGGGCGCCACCACACCGAAGTGATCCGCGATCACCCCTCCGATCGCCTGCCCGAGGACCAGACCACCGAAGATGCCGACCATGTAGACGCTGCTGACCCGCCCCTGGAACTCCTCGGGTACGGCGCGCTGCCGGATGGTCTGGCTGATCGTGCCCCACACGAAGGCGTAGAGCCCGAAGCCGAACATCACCACGAAGGCCAGCCAGTACGCCGTCGTGAGCGCGAGCACGCCGTGCATCAGCACCTCGCAGGTCAGGCAGGTCTTCATCAGCAGCTCGTACGACGCCCGCCGGCTCAGCCATCCGAAGCCGAAGGTCGCGATCAGACCACCGGCCGCCGTCGCGGTGATCAACAGGCCGTATTCGAACTCCCCCGCGTGCAGCCGTTCCTGTGCCCACAGCACCAGCACCGCCCAGGCAGCACCCCACGTGACATTGAAGGTCAGGATCACCACGACGAGCGTGCGCACCGCCGAATGGCCGGCCAGCCAGCGCAGCCCCTCGGCGATCTCGGTCCGGGGACGAGCCACCTCGGTCGACCGCTCCGGAGGGCGTCGTACGGACAGGCGCAGGAGCAGCAGACCACCCAGTGCCGCACAGACGCCCTGGGTCGCGAACGGGACGGCCATGCCCGTTGCGAAGAGCGCCGCACCCAAGGGCGGCCCGAGCAGCTGATTGCCCACCAGCACCGAAGCCTGCAGCCGGGCATTGGCCTCGCCCAGGTGCTCGCGTGCGACGATCATCGGCGGCAGCGTGCCGGCGGTCGTGTCACCGAAGACCTCGGCGACACCGAGCAGGAACATCGCGATCAGCACGACGGCGATGTCGACGTACCCGATGGCGATGAAGGCGCACAGGACGGCGAGGACCCCGGCCCGGACGAGATCGGCCATCGCCACCAGGCGGCGCCGGTCGACGCGATCGGCGACGGCGCCGGCGTACAGGCCGAAGACCAGCCAGGGCAAGCGGTAGAGCAGCGCCGCCGAGGCGACCAGGAAGGGCGACCGGGTCTGCGAGGCGACCAGCAGCGGGCCGGCCGCCAGTGAGATCCCGTCGCCGGCATTGCTCACCCACGAGGACAGCAGGAGACGCCGGAAGTCCGACCCGAAGCGGCGTGGAGCGACGGCTTCGAGCAGGGTGGACACCGGGTGAAGCTACCCGGCCGCGGTCGGCCGCAGCCAGTCAGTTTTTCGCGCTCAGGCGGGGGTGAGTACGTCCTCGGCCGCGGTCGCCAGCTCGGCGAGCGCGTCGTTTTCCTGCTGCAACCGAAGGACGACCTGCTCGAGGTCGGCCACGCGCTGGCGCAGGAGGCGGTTCTCCGAGGCCATCCGCACCGAGACGCGGGGGTCACTTCCGGCTGAGTAACCGAGAAGAGCCTTGGCCATGAATAGACGTCCTTTTGACGAAGGGATCGATGACCCGAAATGGGCCGTCTACAAGAATCCCACGGAGGTCACGGATAGATCAAGTTCGCCGTCGAGGCAAGCGTTGGCACGTGGGGCAGAAGTACGACGATCGGTTCATGAAGGAGACCCGGCGGATCGGCGTGCCGCAGCGCCGGCAGCCCTCACCTTCACGGCCGTAGGCATTGAGCGAGCGGTCGAAGTAGCCGCTCTCGCCGTTCACGTTGACGTAGAGGGCGTCGAAGGAGGTGCCGCCCTGGGCCAGCGCGGCGAGCATGACGGCCCGGCAGGACTCGAGGATCTCCATGACTTGAGCGCGGGTGAGCCTCTCCCCCGCCCGCTCGCCGTGCACCTGCGCCCGCCAGAGCGCCTCGTCGGCGTAGATGTTGCCGACGCCGGAGATCGCCGACTGGTTGAGCAGGATCCGCTTGATCCCGGACTGGCTGCGGCGGACGCGTCGTACGAACTCGGCCTCGTCGAAGAGCGGGTCGAGCGGGTCCCGGGCGATGTGCGCGATCTCCGGGGGCAGTTCCGCGCCACCCGGCGAGAGCGAGAGCCCGCCGAACATGCGCTGGTCGACGAAGCGGAGCTCCAGGGCGCCGAGCTCGAAGCGGACCCGGAGATGCCGCTCGGCGGGAGCACCGGCGGCCTGCACCAGCATCTGCCCGCTCATCCCGAGATGCGCGAGCAGGGCATCGCCGTCGTCGAGCGGCAGCCAGAGGTACTTCCCGCGGCGGCGGGCGGCGGTGAAGCTGTGCCCGGTCAGGCGGGCGGCGAAGTCGGCGGCCCCCGGCTCGTGGCGGCGTACCGGCCGCGGATGGAGTACGTCGACCGCGCGGATCGGCTGGTCGAGCACGTGCGCCTCGAGTCCGCGTCGGACGACTTCGACCTCGGGCAGCTCGGGCACGGGTCGATCCTATGAAGGCAGCACCCACCCCTCGACATCGGCCAGTGCCGCCGCGGCGAGATCGGCGCCGGGCGGAAGGTGGCCGGCGAGGGCGAGCGTGCTGAGTCCGTGCACCTGCGCCCACAGCGAGATCGCGATCGTCTCGGGTGCGGCGGACCGGAGTACGCCGGCCGCGAGGCCACGCTCCACGGCCGAGTGCAGCGGTGCCATCGAGCGCGCCGAGACGGCGTCCGCCTCGGGCAGGCAGGTGATCCCGACGAGCGGTCCGCCGAACATGACCGAGTACCACGCCGGGTGCTCGAGCGCCCATCCGACATAGGTCGCACCGAGGCCGAGGATGTCGGCGACCGGGTCGTCGGTGACCGGCACCGTCTCCTGCGCCTGCGCGAACTGCTCGAAGGCGCGCACCAGCACCGCCTGGAGCAGGGCCTCCTTGTTGCCGAAGAGCGAGTAGATCGCGGTGGTCGAGGTGCCCGCCGCGGCAGCCACGTCACGGAGGGAGACGGCCGCGGCGCCGCGCCCGGCGACCGCCTCGGCGGTGCGGGTCAGCAGTGTCTCGCGGAGTTCGTCGGTGTGCACCCGGGGTCTTGCCATGTCCGACATCGTGCCATAACGTTGTTTCATAACGCCGTTACGACATCGGAGTGCTCATGATCGAGAAGAACCGCACCACCGTCCGGAAGCCGCCCGAAGGCACCACCGTCTTCCTCATCGGCATGCGCGTCAACAAGCCCTGGCGCCTGCACGAGTGGCTCGGCGTCTTCTTCGCGATGCCGCGGATGCTCGCCCATCTCGCCCGTCATCCCGAGGCCGGGTTGCTCAGCTACGACGTCTACCTGGGCCGCAGCATCATGCTGGTCAGCTACTGGTCCTCGGCCGAGGCGCTGCGCGTCTTCGCCGGCAATCCCCGCGCGCCGCACGCCGGGGCATGGCGACGCTTCAACAAGCGCCGGGCCGGCACCGGATCGGTCGGCATCTGGCACGAGACCTATGTGATCGGCGAACACGAGGCCGTGTACGGCGGGATGCCGCCCTTCGGGCTCGGCAGGGCCGTCGGCACCCGGCTCGTCGGAGCCGGCACCGCCACTGCGAAGCAGCGGCTCAGGGAGTCTGCATAGGTTCGCCGAGCGCACGGTACGCCGACTCCGCGGCCTGCTGCTCGGCTTCCTTCTTGGAGCGGCCGACGCCGTGGCCGTAGAGCTCGTCGCCGACCCGGACCCGGGCGGTGAAGGTCTTGGCGTGGTCGGGTCCCTCGTCCTCGATGAGGTATTCGGGGACGCCGAGGTCCTTGCTCGCGGACAGCTCCTGCAGGCTGGTCTTCCAGTCCAGGCCGGCGCCGAGCTCGGCCGCGGCGACCAGCATCGGGTCGAAGAGCCGGTGCACGACCGCGGAGGCGTTCTGGAAGCCGCCCTCCTCGGCGGGACCCCCGGACAGGAAGATCGCACCGATGATCGCCTCGACGGTGTCGGAGAGGATCGAGGCCTTCTCCCGGCCGCCGGTCGACTCCTCGCCCTTGCCGAGGAAGATGTACTGGCCCAGGTCGATGGTGCGGGCCACCTCGGCGAGCGCGCGGGCGTTCACGACCGCCGCGCGCAGCTTCGCCAGCCGGCCCTCGGAGAGGTCCGGGTGGCTGCGGTAGAGCGTATCGGTGACCACGACGCCGAGCACGGAGTCCCCGAGGAATTCGAGGCGCTCGTTGGTCGGCAGGCCGCCATTCTCGTAGGCGAAGGACCGATGCGTCAGGGCAAGCGCCAAGAGCCCGGGATCCAGGATCGGATCACCGAGCGCGGCGCGGAGCTCGTCGTACGACGCCTCCGGGCTGGGTGGCTGCTCGCTGGCTTCGCTCACCATCGAGCGAGCGTCAGAGGACCTGACGACGCTCGTTGCGGGCGCCGTACTGGCCGCACTCGCCACAGGCGCGGTGCGGCAGGTGCTTGGCGCCGCAGGCGGGGTTGCTGCAGGTCACCAGCGCGGCGGCGGTGGCCTTCCAGGCCGACCGGCGGTGGCGGGTGTTGCTGCGCGACATCTTCCGCTTCGGAACGGCCACGGTTACTCCTCTGTCGGGCCAGGCTCTGCAGCCTGGTCTCGGTTCAACGTCTGTAGGGCGGCCCATCGCGGGTCGACCGGTTCTTCGTGCCCGTGCTCCGGGTCGTCAGCCAGGCGCGCGCCACATTCGACGCACAGCCCCGGGCAGTCGTCGGAGCACAAGGGCTGGAAGGGCAGTGCGAGCACCACCGCATCCCGCAACAGCGGCTCCAGGTCGATCAGATCGCCCTCGAGTCGCCCGACATCAAGCTCGTCATCGTCTTCGGGCGATTGCTCGCCGTCGTCGTACACGAACAGCTGCTGGAGCGTCACCTCGACCTCGTCGCTGATCGGCTCCAGGCAACGAGCGCACTCCCCCTCCAGCGCGGCCTTCGCCGTACCGGTGAGCAGCACACCCTCCATCACGGCCTCCAGCCGCAGGTCGAAGTCGACCGGCGAGCCTTCGGGAAC
>JASLCW010000010.1 GCA_030151765.1 Marmoricola sp. | reverse complement strand
CGCCGGCGCGGATCGCCTCGGCGCCGCGGTAGGGCCACAGGTCGGATCCGCAGATGCAGGTGGCGGTCAGCCGGATGACCGCGTCGGTCGGTTCGACGATGCGGGGCTCGTCGCGGTCAACGACGCGTACGTCGCCGGAGCCGTACATCAGTACTCCACGCATGATGGTTTCCTCTCAGTTGGTTTCAGTTCGTTGCCCGTCAACGGGTTCGGGTCAGAAGGAAGGCGGCGGCAGACGCGCCCGTGAGGACCAGGACGATCGCGGCCATCGGGACGGCGGTGTGCTCGCCGCCGAGGCCGGCCAGGGGCGCGATGGCGCCGGCCATCACCCACTGCAGGAAGCCCAGGAGCGCCGACCCGGTGCCGGGGTGGCCGGGGACAGCGGCGGAGGCGAGCGCGCCCGCGTTAGGGCCAACTAACCCCTGGGCGGTCATGAGGACGAAGAAGCCCACCAGGGCGACGCCGAGCGGCATCGAGAACCACACGGCTCCGGCAGCAAGTACGACGCCGGCGGCACCGGTGGCCGCGAGCCCCACCTTGACGAACGTGCGGGCCGGCACCCGGTCGGCGTACCGAGCGGCCACCAGCGCGGCGGCGGTCATGCCTGCGGCGTTGACGGCGAAGTCGATCGAGTACTGCAACGGCGTGAGGCCGTTCATCGACTGCAGCACGTAGGCGGAGGTGGCGACGTAGGCGAAGGTGGTGCCCATCGAGAACGCGAACACCACCAGGTGGCCGGTGAACACGCGCGAGGACAGCACTTCGCCGGTCGCGCCGAGCAGGCAGCCCAAACCGCCTGCGTGCCGTCGTTCGACAAGATGCGACTCAGGCATCGCGAGCGCCACCGCGGCGAACATCACCGCAGCCAGGACGGCGACCAGCCAGAACGAGACCCGCCAGTGCGACACCGACAGCACCAGTGCACCCAGCAGCGGCCCGACGACCGGCGCGGTGCCGGCCACGGCCGCGACCACGTTCATTGCGCGGACCATCCGGGCGCCTTCGGTGAGGTCGACCACCACGGACCGGGCGATGACCATCGCCCACCCGCCGGCGGCGCCCTGCACCAACCGGGCGGCCATCATCCCCGTCACAGTCGGACTGAACGCACACGCCACCGAGGCGGCAACCAGGACCGCCAACGCCGCCAGCAACGGTCGGCGGCGTCCCACGCGGTCCGAGAACGGGCCACCGACCAGTTGCCCCAGCGCCATGCCGACGAAGAACGTCGTCAGCGTCAACTGGACCTGGGTGGCCGCGGCGTCGAGGTCGCGGCCGACCAGCGGGAAGGCGGGGACGTACATGTCGGTTGCCAACGGGGCGATCGCGGTGATGAGCACGATCGTGCCCAGCACGGACGCCGAGAGCGTCGCGGCACTCGCAGTCGAAGTGTCACGGATCGGGGTCTGGTCCTGCAGCAGTGGCATAGCTCCATGCAACGCGGGACCGGGCCCGCGAGGAAGTCTCGCTCGTGAGGTGTACCAGCAGGGCATCCCTCACCGGCCGCGGCGCAGGTAGCGTCGATGACATGGACAACCGGTCGGAGGTGCGCGAGTTCCTCAGTTCCCGCCGCGCGAAGCTGACACCCGACGACGTCGGGCTCCCCGACGTCGGGCAGCGCCGGGTCCCCGGGCTGCGTCGGGGCGAAGTCGCGGCGTTGGCCGGAGTCAGCATCGAGTACTACTCCAAGCTCGAACGCGGCGCGCTCGGCGGGGTCAGCGCTTCGGTCCTCGACGCCATCGCTCGCGCGCTACGTCTGGACGACGCCGAACGCAGCCACCTATTCCACCTCGCCCAGGCCGCCGACGGGACCAGCGAGATGCTCCGGCCCCGCCGCCGCAGCCGGACCTGGACCCCCCGCCCCAGCCTGACGTGGGTGCTGGATTGCATCACGGGCGGCCCAGCGCTGGTCCGCAACGGCCGGATGGACCTGCTGGCCACCAACCCCCTCGGACGCGTCATGCACGCCTCCCTGTACGAGCGTTCGTCGGGTCCCGTCCCGAACTTCGCGCGGTACACGTTCCTTGACGAAGACTCCCGCCGCTTCTACCCGGACTGGGACACCGCCGCCGACACCGCGGTCGCCATCCTGCGCACCGAAGCCGGCCGGGACCCCCACGACCGACTCATGCACGACCTCGTCGGCGAGCTCGCCACCCGCAGCGAGGACTTCCGGCGATGCTGGTCCAGCCACGACGTCCGCCTCCACGGCGCCGGCACCAAGACCTTCCACCACACGGCCGTCGGGGAACTCGAACTCGCCTACGAAAGCGTCGACATGGTCTCCGACCCAGGACTCACCCTCACGATCTACGCCGCCGAGCCCGCGTCACGCACCGCAGAGGCACTGGCCCTCCTGGGGTCGCTCGCGGCATCGTCCGCGGTTGCCGAACCTGAATCACGCAACGTCTGAAGCCAGAAGTGCTCGAGGCTGATATATCGGAGCCCCTCGGTCCGCCAGATAGGTCGCCGCGGCCCGCACCGAGCCACCTCGACTGCCCGAACACTCGACCGATCGGAGAATCGACATGCATTCTGAGTTCGACCAGAGCTTCCCACTGGGGGAGCGGAACGACGCGTACGCGCAGTACTTCATCGGGCAGAGCTACCTGGCTCCGCTCGCGGCGGGGAGCGTCCCCGTCAGCAACGTCACCTTCGAGCCCGGGTGCCGTAACAACTGGCACATCCACCACGGCACGGCCGGTGGCGGCGACCAGATCCTGATGTGCACGGCCGGCAGCGGGTGGTACCAGGCCGACGGCCAGGAGCCGATCAGCTTGGTCCCTGGCTCGGTGGTCCGGGTTCCGGCCGGCACCAAGCACTGGCACGGCGCGAAGGCCGACTCCTGGTTCAGCCACCTCGCCTTCATCACGCCCGGCGACGGCCTCAGCAACGAATGGCTCGAGCCCGTCACCGACGACGAGTACAACAAGCTGCCCACGAGCAACACGAACGGCGAGAAGGCATGAGCATCCTTCATGAGCACTACACGCTGAGTAACGGTGTCGAGATCCCCAAGCTCGGACTCGGCACCTGGTTCATCGACGACGACCAGGCGGCCGACGCGGTCCGGGCGGCGGTCCAGGTCGGCTACCGCAACATCGACGCCGCCCAGGCCTACGGCAACGAGCGTGGCGTCGGCGAAGGGATCCGCACCAGCGGCGTACTCCGCGAGGATCTGTTCGTATCCACGAAGCTCGCCGCCGAGATCAAAGACTACGAGCTGGCCGCGGTGGAGATCGAGCAGTCCCTGAACAAGCTGGGACTGGAGTACGTCGACCTCATGCTCATCCATGCTCCGCAGCCGTGGAACGACTTCCGTGGCGGCGACTACGCAGACGGCAACCGCCAGGCGTGACGGGCACTCGAAGATGCACACAGGGCCGGGAAGCTGCGCTCGATCGGCGTCTCTAACTTCCTCCAAAGCGACGTGGAGAACATCCTCGAGCACGCCAGCGTCGCCCCACACGTCAACCAGATCCTCGTGCACGCCGGCAACACGCCCAGCGAGCTGATCGACTACTGCACGAGTAAGAACATCCGCATCCAGGCCTACTCGCCCATCGCGCATGGCGAGATCTTGAACAATCAGCGGGTCGCCGCGATGGCCGAGGCATATGGCGTCACGGTCCCGCAGTTGTGCATCCGCTACACGCTGCAACTGGGCACGGTCTCGCTGCCCAAGACCGCCAACCCCGAGCACATGCGCTCGAATGCTCAGCTTGACTTCGAGATCTCCTCCGCGGATATGGACGCGCTGCGGAGCCTGGACGAGCGCGACTACGGGCAGAGCAGCGCGTTCCCGGTCTACAGCGGCAAGTGAAGGAGACAGGCAGATGACTGAGAAGGTAACCGCCGGCCACGACGTCCTGGGAGACTTCGCTCCCCAATTCGCCCACCTCAACGACGACGTGCTCTTCGGTGAGGTGTGGAGCAGGGACGAGCAGCTGTCGGCACGCGACCGCAGCATCGTCACCGTGACAGCCCTGCTGGCAGCGGGTGTGCTCGACGGGTCCCTGCAACACCACATGGAACGAGCCAAGAACAACGGTGTCACCCGCGAGGAGATCGCAGAAGTCCTCACCCATGCCGCGTTCTACGCTGGATGGCCCAAGGCCTGGGCCGCATTCCGGATGGCCAAGGAGATCTACGACGCCTGAGCGGTGGGGCCCGAATCGTTCGGTTCGAGGTCCGGCCTCCTGGTGGGGCTTCTCATCGGTCACCACCGGAGGCGCTTCGCATCGCGATGCCTCTACCGAGCAACGCAGTGCGGACGGTGTTGGCCGCGACGCCGAGCGTCTCGGCGATCGGTGCCAGCGACTGGCCGGCCTCGTACCGCGACGCCGCCTCCTCGACCTTGTCTGCTGTGAGGCCGATCTTGCGGCTGGCTCTGTGCCTCTTGAGGATGTTCGAGACCGTCCCCGTGCCGATGCCGTAAGCCTCGGCGAGTTCCCTCCGGAGGGCCCCAGCGCGGTATCGCTGGACCAGTTCGGTCTGCTGCTGTCTCGACAGGCGGACTTGCGGCGCCCGGGCCGTTGAAGGAGTGGATTCGGGTCTACCGGGTCTGACCTGCGAAAACGACGAGGTGAGCCATCTCCGGACCTCGGGGCTGGGGTTTGATAGTTGTCCCCTCAGCTCCACCGAACGAAGACGAGGGGATCCGGCGAAGCCGGGTCCCCTCGTGCTTTGTGAAGCCGTTCCGCCCGGGTCAGCGTCGTACGGTCACGGCCCTGGAGGTCGCGGTGCGCGCGGTGAAACCGCTGCGGCGAACGGTCACCCGGACCTGGATCCGCTTGCCGCGGTCGGCGCGACCGACGGCGTACGTCGCGGCGGCACGGCCGCGGACGACCTTGCCGTTGCGCAGCCAGGCGTAGGTCACCTTCGCCGGCGTCGGCGACCAGGTGCCGGCCTGGGCGTGCAGGCGCTTGCCCATCTTGGCCTTGCCGGTGACGGACGGGGCCTTGGCCAGGGCGAAGGCGCCGCTGTGCGCGGGCGAGGCCGACAGCGGGGCGGGGGACCAGTCGGGTTCGCTGGCGCCGGTGGCGATCTTGGTCAGGACGGTCTCGGCCGAGCAGGCGGCGAGGCCGCGGACCACCCAGAGATCCCCGGCTTCGGTGTAGACCGCCGAGTCGCTGTCGGGTCCGAAGGTGGCGTCGATCGGGGCGGGCTTGCCCGCGTCAGACGAGACGTAGCACTCGGGATTGGCGGTGGGCTTGCCTGGAACGGTTCCCGCGGTGCCGGCACGCGGGTCGGTGGTCGCGGTCTTCATCGCGATGCCGCCGTTGTGGAGGCCGAAGAGGACCCGCCGGCCGTCGGGGGAGACCTCCGGCTGGGTCAGTTCGACGAAGTCGCTGTAGAGGTCCTTGGACCAGAACCAGGACTGCGCATCGTGGCCGAGGTCGCCGATGTGGACATCGCCCTCCTTGTTGAGAGCGACGCGGCTGTTCGTGATCCAGGCCGGCTGCCAGCCGATCATGATCCCGTACGTCGACGGCTCGGACCATTGAGCCGCATCGGTGAAGCTGGTCTCCGCCTCGGTGGCATACCAGCCGCCGTTGCCGTAGCGCTCGTAGCGCAACTGGCTGTAGGCGATCTTGGTGCCGTCGGGTGAGATCTCGGGGTCCTGGATCGGGTTGATCATGACGGTGTCGCCGTCGGCGACGAAGAGGCTCTTCGGTGTGATCCGGTTGAGTACGACACCGTCCTGGCGCATCCGCACGATGGTCTTGCCCTTCATCACCGCGATCACGCCGCCGTCCGACATGGTCGGGTGCTGATAGGCCGAGGTCGCCGTACCGTCGCGGGTCACCTGGCGCTGGCCGCTTCCGTCGGGACGGGTCAGCCAGACATTGCCGGCATGGATGTAGACGATCGAGCCGGTGGCGGTGGTGGCGGCGTTCGCGGCCGTGGTCGTGGTCGCCACCGCACCACTGGCGAGGACGGTGCCGGCGATGATCGTGGCGGCAAGTGCGCGAGACATGAGGACTCCTGGGGTTCGGGTTGCCCCGAAGGTAGGAGGCAGCGTGTCCCGGCAGACAGGGCTGCGAGTCCCGGTTGTGTCCCGACTTCGTCGGTGCGGCAGCGACTCAGGCTGCGAGTTCGATCGGGTGGGTGCCGGCTCGGTCGACGAGTACCCATCTACCGTGGGGTGATTTCCAGAGGAAGCGGTTGTCGGGGAGTTGGGTCACGGTCCAGCCGCGGGCGAAGG
>JASLCW010000460.1 GCA_030151765.1 Marmoricola sp. | reverse complement strand
CCCTGCCGGCAGCCCGACCCACTGGCCCACCGCATCGGCACCCAGCCACACGGCGTCGAACTCCCAGTGCGGCGAGTCCGGCCATTTCCGATTGCGGACCTCGATGATGCGCGTCACCCGGTCAGCCTTCCATCCCGTCCTGCTCAGCCATCAGCGGGATGGCGTCGGTGGCGGCGAGCGGGTCCATGCCCGTGATGGCGAGCAGGTCCGCGATCAGGGAGCGCACCTGGGCGAGCACGACCTCCGCGGAGAGCACCGGCGTACGCCGCAGACGCGCCGAGGACTCCCCCAGCTCCAGCAGGCGCGGCCGGACGGAACTCGCCAGGCGTCCGGCGGCCAGCTCGGCCGCGATCTGCTCGGTCGCCCCGGCCACCTCGTCGATCAGGTCGGCATAGGCGGTGGGGATCTCCTCTCCCCGGTAACACGCGACGGCGACGCGTCGGACCAGCACGCGCGTGTTGCGCACCGCGATGTCGAGCGGGTCGACGAGCTCGGCCATCGCCCGCACCGGCTCGCGGTGCCGACGCCGGAAGGGCGACGACACGACGACGGACAGGCCCTCGTCGGCAGCGGCGCGCAGGTCGGTGATGAGGCTGTCGGTGGACCGCGCCGCCGCGAGGGCGGCCATCGCCTCGGTGACATCGCGGTGCCGGATCGACGTCGACGCCGTCCGCATCATCGCGGCGAGCCGACGTACGACGACACCCGCCTGTTCCCGCGGCCGCCGCAGCGGCGCCTGCGGTACGACGGTCGCCGCGACCAGTGCCACCGCTCCGCCGATCAGCGCGTCGGTCCACCGCAGCAGCGCCGCCCCGTCGTTGGGCAGCACCGTGACCACGACCAGGGACTGGATCGCCACCTGGTTCAGCAGCAGCGGGCTGGCGTCGAGCAGCAGCGCGAGCACCATCGCCAGGGCCACCATCACCGCGATCTGCCAGGCGCCCCGCCCGAGGAGATGCGTGTAGAGGTCGCCCAGGAAGATCCCGACGGCCACGCCGACGGACATCTCGACGACGCGCCGCAGTCGCTGTCCGTACGTCGTGCCCAGGCTCACCAGGGCGACGACGGGCGCGAAGAAGGGCTGCGCATGACCGATCAGGTCGTGCGCGACGTACCAGGCCACCGCGGCCGCGATCGCACACTGGCAGATCTGCCAGCGCCGAGCCTTCAGCCGTGCCATCCGAGCGCGCGCCGAGGTGCGCCCGCGGGCGACGACCCGGCCGAACTCCAGGTCCTCCGGGAGGTGATTGCGCCAGTCTCCCGATGTCACCGTCAGATCATCGCATCCCTAGAGGTCACTTCAGCGTCTTGCTGCGCCCGTGCATCATCGTCAGGATCTTGATGAACTGCTCGTCCTGCTTGGCGGTCCGGCCGAAGCTGGTCAGCAGCATCGGCGCCTTGAACCGCTGCCGCGCGATCGCCTTGGCGTAGCAGAACTCCTTGAGCCCGTCGGGTCCGTGGATGCGGCCGAAGCCGGAGTCGCCGACCCCGCCGAAGGGCAGCGAGGGGATCGCCGCGAAGCTCAGCACCGAGTTGATCGAGGACATCCCCGAGCGGACCCGCTCGGCGATCTCCATACCCTTCTTCTTCGAGAAGACCGACGAGCCCAGCGCGAACGAGGTGCCATTGGCGAGCTCCACCGCCTCGTCCATCGACTTCACCTTGCGGACGGTCATCGTCGGGCCGAAGGTCTCCTCCTGCACCGCCGCCGAGTCCTCCGGTACGTCGACGAGGATGGTCGGCTGCACGAAGCGCTCCCCCACGGCGTCGGCGCCGCCGAGCACGGCACGGCCGCCGTGTGCGAGCGCGTCGTCGATGTGCCGCTTGATGACATCCATCTGCTTGGGCATCGTGATCGGGCCGACCAGCGCGTCGGGGCTGTCGGCAGCGCTCACGGTCTTGGCGGACTCGACCAGCTTGCCGAGGAATTCGTCGTACACGCGCTCGTGGACGTAGACGCGCTCGACGCCGGCACAGGTCTGGCCCGCGTTGGAGCAGGCGCCCCACACGGTGGCGTCGACGGCGGCGTCGAGGTCGGCGTCCTCGTCGACGATCATCGCGTCCTTGCCGCCGGCCTCGATGAGCACCGGCGTCAGCGTCTCGGCGCAGGCGGCCATGACGCGCTTGCCGGTCGCGGTGGAGCCGGTGAAGGCGAGCTTGTCGACACCGGCCCGGCACAGCGCCGCGCCGGTGTCGCCGAAGCCGGTGACGACCTGCAGCACCGGCCGGTCGCAGACCTCGGCGAAGGTCGCGGCGAGCCACTGGCCGATCCCGGGGGTGTACTCGCTGGGCTTGAAGACGACGGCATTGCCGGCGGCGAGGGCGTAGGCGATGGAGCCCATCGGGGTGAAGACCGGGTAGTTCCACGGGCCGATCACGCCGATCACGCCGAGCGGCTTGTACTCGACGGAGGCCGCGACATTGGCCATCAGCATCCCGGAAGCGCGGCGCTTGCGGCTGAGCACCTTCTCGGCGTGCCCGGCCGCCCACGCGATGTGGTCGATCGCCAGGCCCGCCTCGAGGGCGGCGTCGCCGTGCGGCTTCCCGGTCTCCTCTGCCATCAGGTCGGCCAGCTGCTGGATCCGGCGGGTGATCACGCCCTTCCACTGCGTCAGCACCTTCTCGCGGCCCTCGAAGCCGATCGCCTGCCACCACACGGAGGCCTCGCGGGCGCGCGCCACCGCTGCCCGTACGGCGGCCTCGTCGTGGATCGGGTGCGTTCCGACGACCTCCCCGTTGCGGGGATTCAACGACTCGAAAGTCTGCACAGCTGCGTCAACAGTCATCAGCATTCACTCCTGATCAGATCGGCGGCCTTCTCGGCCACCATGATGGTGGGGGCATTGGTGTTTCCACGAGGTACGGCGGGCATCACCGAGGCATCGACGACACGGAGCCCGTCGACGCCGCGGACCTTCAGCGACGGATCGACGACGGCCTCGTCCCCGCCGCCCATCGCACACGTGGCGACGGGGTGATAGAGCGTCTGCGTCCACGTGCGGATGTGCTCGACGAAATCGTCCTCGGTCGGCTGCGCGGGCAGCTGCCACGGCTTCGTCACGTGTGCGCCGAGGGGCCCGCCGCCGAGGATCTCCCAGGCCTTGCGCACGCCGGCGAGCATCGCGTCGAGATCGCTCGGGTCGTCGTAGTAGCCGGCGTCGATCTCCGGCCGCCAGGTGGGATCGGCCGAGCGCAGCCGCAGCGATCCCCTGCTGGCCACGGACACGAGCGTCGGGGCGGCGGTGAACATCCGCCGCGTCGGCTCGTGGAAGCCGTTGTCGTAGAAGCCCGAGGGTGCGACGTGGAACTGGATGTCCGGCGCCGACAGGCCTTCGCGGCTGTGCCAGAAGCCACCGGCCTCGCCGACATTGGAGGTCAGCGGACCGCGCCCGGTGGCCTTCCACTTCAGCAGGTTGGTGACATTGTTGAAGTCGGCCAGGTCGGTGGTGCCCTGGGTCTCGAAGATCACCGGGACGACCGGGTGGTCCTGCAGGTGCTGGCCGACACCGGGAGCCTCGACGCGTACGTCGATGCCGTGCTCGCGCAGGTGTGCCCCCGGTCCGATGCCGGAGAGCATCAGCAGCTGCGGGCTGTTCACGGCACCACCGCAGAGCAGCACCTCACGGCTCGCGGAGACGATCGTCTCGGTCGCTCCGGTACGACATCGCACGCCGGTGGCTCGCTCCCCCTCGAGCTCGATGCCGGTGACGAGCACGCCGGTGCGCACCTGCAGGTTGGGGCGCTTCATGGCGGGCGCCAGGTAGGCGTCGTACGTGGACCAGCGGTGGCCCTTGCGGCAGGTCACCTGATAGCGGCCGGCGCCCTCCTGTTCGGAGCCGTTGAAGTCGTCGGTGGGCTTCATCCCGGACATGACCGCGGACTCGACCCACCAGTCGCAGGTCTCGTGGGTGTAGCGGCGGTCCTCGACGTGCAGCGGCCCCTCGGTGCCGTGGTAAGGCCCGGACAGACGGGTGTTCGACTCGGCCTTGACGAAGTACGGCAGGACCTCGTCGTAGCCCCAGCCGGTGGCACCGAAGTGGTCGCGCCAGCTGTCGTAGTCGGCCCGGTTGCCGCGGATGTAGATCATCGCGTTCATCGACGAACAGCCACCGAGGGCCTTCATGCGCGGCCAGTACGTCGTACGGCCGTGCAACTGCTTCTGCTCGGTGGTCGTGTAGTTCCAGTCCCATTTGGTCTTGAAGAGACTGGCGAAGGCGGCCGGGATGGCGATCTCGTCGGCCTCGGGCGCAGGACCCGCCTCGAGGAGGATCACGCGTACGCCGGGGTCCTCGGTCAGCCGGGCCGCGAGGACGGCGCCCGCACTGCCGCCACCGACGATCACGTAGTCGGCCGACGTTGACAGTGATGGTGGCAAGGTCACAGGGACAACTGTCGCCAACCTCGGGCCGCGGCGCAAGGAACTGGCGGAAGGTCTCAACTTTCGTACAGCCGGAGGACTAGTCTCAGCCCACCCATCCCCCCAAACCCAGGAGGCGCATCCGCATGGCCGCCATCGACCCCGCGTCACTCGCCTTCCTGATCGCCGAGAACCGCAACCAGCCGATGCATGTGGCCGGCCTGCAGCTCTTCGAGACGCCCGACGACGCACCGGGAGACTTCGCCCGGCAGATCTACGAGGCCGGCATCGCCACCACGGAGGTGAGCCCGCTCTTCCGCAAGCGGCCCTATCGGTCGGTGCGTACGGCAGGCGCGTGGACCTGGGCCGAGGACAAGCAGTTCGACATCGAGCACCATGTGCGGCACAGCGCACTCCCCGAGCCCGGCCGCGTGCGCGAGCTGCTCGAGCTCTGCGGGCGACTGCACAGCACGATGCTGGGCCGCGAGCGGCCGCTGTGGGAGTACCACGTCATCGAGGGACTGGCCGACGGCCGACTGGCGATGTACACCAAGCTGCACCACTCGCTCGTCGACGGAGTCTCGGCGATGCGGCTGATGCAGAGCGTGCTGACCTCCGATCCCGACCTGCGCGAGATGCCGCTGCCCTTCGCCTCCCGGCCGCCCCGCAAGGTGCGCGACGCCGAGTCCGATGCCCAGTCGCGGCTGGCGGCGGTGCCCGTCGACGCCGTACGTTCGGCGCTCGCGCTGGCCTCCGACGCGGCCGGCATGCCCTCCGCCTTCGTGAAGACGCTGCGCAAGGGCGTCCGCAACGAGACCTCGGCGCTCTCGCTGCACGCCCCCCGGACGATGTTCAACGTGCCGATCACCGGCTCCCGCCGCTTCGCCGCGCAGAGCTGGCCGATCGAGCGCATCCGGGCGATCGGCAAGTCCAGCCGTACGACGATCAACGACGTCGTACTGGCGATGTGCAGCGGCGCGATCCGCAACTACCTGATCGAGCATGATGCGCTGCCGGACGACTCGCTGGTGTCGATGGTCCCGGTCGGCCTCAACGCCAAGCACGCCGGCATCGCCTCCGCCGAGGGCGGCAATGCCGTCGGCGCCGTGATGGTGAAGCTCGGCACCGACCTCGACGATCCCGCCGACCGGCTGCGTGCCATCCACAAGTCGATGAAGGACGGCAAGGATGCGCTCGGCACCATGACGCCCAACCAGATCCTGGCGATGTCCGCGCTCGGCATGGCGCCCTCGATCGTGATCCCGACCCTGGGTCTCACCGGCGTCGCGCGCCCGCCCTTCAACCTGATCATCAGCAATGTCCCGGGGCCGCGGAAGACGCAGTACTTCAACGGCGCCAAGCTGGTCGGCACCTACCCCGCGTCGATCCCGATCCAGGGCATGGCCCTCAACATCACCTGCAACTCGTACGCCGAGAACATGGACTTCGGACTGACCGGTTGCCGGCGTACCGTGCCGAGCCTGCAGCGGTTGCTCACGCACCTCGACGACGAGCTGACCGCCCTGGAGAAGGCCTGCGGCCTCCCATGACGAAGAGTTGAGTGCTGGAGAGCGTCGTATGGCGCGTCCTGGGGCACTCGACTCGTGTCAGGCGGCGCTGGCGACCACGTCGGCACCGGTGGCGACCGGCAGCGTGATCGGGGCCTCGACCACGGCGATCGAGTCGCTCACCTCGCGCAGCACGCTGGACAGCGTCACCTCGAGGGCGTCGCACAGCGAGGCGAGGAGTTCGGAGGAGGCTTCCTTCTGTCCGCGCTCGACCTCGGAGATGTAGCCGAGGCTGATCCGGGCCCGGCCGGAGAGCTCGCGCAGCGTGAGGCCGCGGCGTACCCGCTCCTGGCGCAGCACATCGCCCAGCGCCTCACGGAACAACACCGTCTCCTGTGGCATCGCCCGCTCCTCTCGTCCAGTGCCCCCAACGCTACCGCCCGGCCTATTCTTCCCGCGCGGGAGGCCGTGCCGCACGCCGCGGGGGCCGGGATTGAGACACGGCCGATCACCGATGGCGGAATCTGCCGCCCTCGTGAACCAGCCAGTCGCCCTCGCCCACGGCGACTTCGTCGATGGTCAGCGTCACCAGATCGGACCAGCCGGTGGGCACCGACGACTCCAGCGAGCAGGAGGCCCAGGTGGTCGCGTGCGCCAGCCGGGGACCGTACGGCGTCGCGACGAAGTCAGCCTGCGCGAAGGCCCCTCCCGGTGCCGGCATCGTGCCGCCGAACATCTCCGCGAGATTGCGATCGGGCCAGACCAGCAGGTGCACGACGGCCCGGCCGGTCGCGGCGATCCGCTCGGTCAGGTCGGCATCGGGATCGAGGGCGCCCACGATGCGCCCCGGTTCCCCGTTGACGACGACGTACGACGACACGGTCAGCCCGGCGGCGTCAGTCCCCTCGCCGGCGGTCCACAACGAGACCGTCGCGCCCACCCGCGCCCGGAGGCGTCGTACCTGGTCGCTGTCCGCGGCCCGGAAGGGATGGTCCCCGTGGATCGTCAAGAGGCCTGGCGATCGGCCTCGGGGACGGCCGCCTCGGCGCGGGTGCGCTTGGCCTCCTCCTTGGCACGGGTGGCGTACATGTCGACGTACTCCTGGCCGGAGAGCCGCATGATCTCGTACATGATCTCGTCGGTGATCGAGCGCAGGATGTAGCGGTCGTTCTCCATGCCCTCGTAGCGCGAGAAGTCGAGGGGCTTGCCGAAGCGGACGATCGGGCGGGTCAGCCGGCCGAACTTCTTGCCCGGGGGCGCCACCACGTCGGTGCCGACGACGGCGACCGGGATCACCGGCACTCCGGTCTCCAGCGCGAGCCGGGCGACGCCGGTCTTGCCGCGGTAGAGCCTGCCGTCGTGGGAGCGGGTGCCCTCGGGGTAGATGCCGAAGAGCTCACCCCGGCCCAGCACGCCCTTCGCGGAGATCAGCGCGCCCTCGGCGGCATTGGCGCCGGAGCGGTCGATCGGGATCTGGCCGGAGCCGCTGAAGAAGGTCTTCTGCAGCCAGCCCTTGATGCCCGGCGTCGTGAAGTACTCGGCCTTCGCGACGAAACTCACCCGCCGCGGAAGGGTCAACGGCATGAACAGCCAGTCGGCGTACGAGAGGTGGTTGCTGGCCAGGATGGCGGGGCCGTCGTCGGGCACATTGTCCAGGCCGTCGGCCTGGGGGCGGAACACGACCCGGAGCAAAGGCCCGAGTGCGATCCACTTCAAGAACCAGTAGAACAACCCGACCTCCTCCGACGGCGCACTCACCCTAGCGGCTGTTGGAGACGCATGAAACGATGAGTCCGTGAGTGAGCAGGCCCGAGTAGAGGCACAGCCCTTGTCCGTGCCGGGAAACGAGGACGCGACGGGTCCCCGGGTCGGCGTACTCCTGAGTCACGGCTTCACCGGCTCTCCCGCCTCGATGCGGCCCTGGGGCGAGCATCTCGCCGCCCTCGGCCACGCCGTCGAGGTGCCGCTGCTCCCCGGTCACGGCACCACCTGGAAGAACATGGTGCCGACCCGGTACGACGACTATGCCGCCGAGATCGAGCGGCGCTATGCCGACCTGGCGTCGCGATGCGACGTGGTCTTCGTGTGCGGTCTGTCGATGGGCGGCACACTGGTCCTCGACCTCGCCGAGAAGCACCCCGAGATCGCGGGCGTGGTGCTCGTCAACGCCGCCGTCGCGAGCAACAACAAGCAACTGCTGCTGCTCCCGGTGCTCAAGCACGTCGTGAAGGCCTTCCCGGCGATCGGCGGTGACATCAAGAAGCCCGGTGCGACCGAGGGCGCCTACGACCACACGCCGCTGAAGGCCCTCGCCTCACTCGTCGCCGCATGGAAGCGGGTGCGCGCCGGCCTCGACCGGATCACCTGCCCGGTCCTGCTCTTCCGGTCCGAGGAGGACCACGTCGTCGACCCGTCGTCGGCCCGGATCATCCTGGCCGGCCTGGGTTCCCCCGATGTCACCGAGCGGGTGCTGACCGACAGTTACCACGTGGCCACCATCGACAACGACGCGGAGACGATCTACACCGAGTCGGCCGAGTTCATCGCCCGTGTGGTGGCGGCACGACCCGCCGAGGTCTGAGATGCCGGCCGACGATCCCGAGTACGGCGAACCCGAACTCGATGCCGCCCACGTCGACGCCGCCTGGCGCGACATCATGGCCAACTACGGCGATCCGGCGATGCCGGCCACGGAGACGCCCGAGGCCGTCACGCCCACCCCGGAACAGGCGACCGAACCGATGGCCCGGCCGGTGGCCGAGCCGGAGGCCGAACCCGAGTGGTGGGAGCGCGAGGAGCACTTCACTCCCCCGGAACCGCCCCGGGCCCCGCTCCCCCTGACAGCGCGCGGGCTCGCCTGGCTCGGCACCCTGGGCCTCCCGACCCTGATGATCGTGTTGGCCATCATCCGCGTCGTTTCGCTACCCGGTTGGCTGGTCACCATCGGCGTGCTCGCCTTCCTGGTCAGCCTGGGCTATCTCTTCGCCACCATGCCGACCGGCCACGACGACGATCCCTTCGACGGCAACAACGGCGCCGTGGTCTGACGGAGAGTGCTCCGCCGAT
>JASLCW010000447.1 GCA_030151765.1 Marmoricola sp. | reverse complement strand
TGCCCAACGGCCGTTTCGCGCCCAAGATCTACACCGACACCCCGCAGCAGATCTTCGAGGCCATGCTGACCGGCCCGCAGCAGATGCCGATCTTCTCCGACGAGGTGCTCAGCGCCAAGGAGAAGGCCGAGATCATCGGCTACATCAAGAACGTCAACGAGCAGCCCAACTACGGCGGCTTCGGACTCGGTGGCCTCGGCCCGGTGAGTGAAGGCATGTTCTCGTGGCTCGTCGGCATCGGCGGCCTCGTGATCGCCGCGATCTGGATCGGCGCCCACACGACTCGCTCGAGCAAGAAGAAGAAGGTGGACGCGTGAGCGACAACCACAGCCACGAACTAGAGCCGCTGCCCGCGGCCGAGCCGATCGCGGATCCGGGTCTGGGCGAGCACCAGCCGCGCCCGACCGACGTCGACCCGGCCGCCGAGCGGCGTGCGGAGCGCCAGGTGGCCGCGTTCTTCCTGCTCGCCGCCCTGCTGGCGGTGGGATTCGGCGTCGTCTACTTCGCCGTGGGCCGCGAGGACACCTTCCTCAGCCTGGGCGCCTCGACGCTCTTCCTCGGTCTGACGCTGGGCCTCTCCCTGATGTGCCTGGGCATCGGCGCCATTCAGTGGGCGCGCAAGCTTATGGCCGACGAGGAGATCGTCGAATACCGCCACTCCGCCGCCTCCAGCGACGAGGACCGCGAGGAGGCCATCGCCGCCTTCCAGACCGGCGTCGAGGAGTCCGGCATCGGACGTCGTTCCCTGGTCCGCAACAGCCTCCTGATCGGCATGGGCGCGCTCGGCATCCCGGCCATCGTCAGCCTCCGCGACATCGGCACACTGCCGGGCCGGAAGCTCTTCCACACGGTCTGGAAGCCGGACATGCTCGTCGTCCAGGACGTCGGCTTCAACAAGATCAAGCCCTCCGACATGGTCGTCGGCCAGCTGGTCAACGCCGAGCCCGAGGTCTTCAGCCCGGAGAACAAGGGCCCCGACGGCGAGCCCGTCTACCACGGCACCGAACTGCTCAACCAGACCGCCAAGGCCGCGGTCATCCTCGTCCGGATGGACCCCAACGACATCAAGGACAAGAAGAGCGCCAACTGGGGTGTCGACGGCATCCTGTGCTTCTCCAAGATCTGCACCCACGTGGGCTGCCCGATCTCGCTGTGGGAGCACGAGACGCACCACCTGCTCTGCCCCTGCCACCAGTCGACCTTCGACCTGGCCGACGGCGGCAAGGTCGTCTTCGGTCCGGCCGCGCGCGCACTCCCCCAGTTGCCGATCAAGCTGAACAGCGACGGCTACATCGTGGCGCAGAGCGACTTCCACGAACCTGTCGGTCCGAGCTTCTGGGAACGAGGCTGATCTGCGATGAGTTCCATCTCTACGAACGGCACCACGGCCGCCAAGGCCGGGAGGCCCACCAAGGCCGGCGCCGCCGCGACCTGGGCCGACGAGCGTCTCGGCATCGCCGCGCTGGCCAAGAAGAACCTCCGCAAGGTCTTCCCGGACCACTGGTCCTTCATGCTCGGCGAGATCGCGCTGTGGAGCTTCGTCGTCCTGCTCCTCACCGGCATCTACCTCTCGCTCTGGTTCCACCCGAGCCAGGCGGACACGGTCTACAACGGCTCCTACAGCCCGTTGCGCGGCATCGAGATGTCCGAGGCCTATGCATCGACGCTGAACATCTCGTTCGACGTACGTGCCGGCCTGCTGATGCGTCAGATCCACCACTGGGCCGCGTCGCTCTTCGTCGCCGCGATGCTCGTGCACATGATGCGCGTCTTCGTGACGGGCGCCTTCCGCAAGCCGCGTGAGATCAACTGGCTCATCGGTGGCGTGCTGATCCTCCTCGGCATCGTCGAGGGCTTCGCCGGCTACTCGCTCCCCGATGACCTGCTGTCCGGTACGGGTCTGCGCATCGCGGACGGTCTGGTCAAGGCGACCCCGGTGGTCGGCTCGTACATGTCCTTCTTCATGTTCGGCGGCGAGTTCCCCGGCAACGAGATCGTGCCGCGGCTCTACATCGCGCACGTGCTGCTGATCCCCGGCCTGCTGCTGGCCCTGATCGGCGCCCACATGCTGCTGCTCGTCTACCACAAGCACACGCAGTGGCCTGGTCCCGGACGCACCGAGCAGAATGTCGTCGGCTACCCGATGCTGCCCGTGTACGCCGCCAAGGCCGGTGGCTTCTTCTTCATCGTCTTCGGCACGCTCGCCCTCATGGGTGCGCTGCTGACGATCAACCCGGTGTGGAAGTACGGCCCGTACACACCGAATCAGGTGACGGCAGGCTCGCAACCGGACTGGTACATGGGTATCGCCGAAGGCCTGTTGCGCATCATGCCGGGCTGGGAGACCCATATCTGGGGCCACACCATCAGCTGGAATATCTTCATTCCGGGTCAGCTGATGCCGATGATCCTGCTGGGCATCGTGCTCGGCTACCCCTTCATCGAGCAGTGGATCACCGGCGACAAGCGGGAGCACCACCTGCTCCAGCGTCCGCGCAATGCGCCGACCCGCACCGCCTTCCTGGCCGCGATGGTCACCGTCTACGGCCTCCTCTGGGCGGCCGGCGGCAACGACATCCTGGCCACGCAGTTCCACCTCAACCTCAACCACATCACGTACTTCATGCGCGTTGCGGTCTTCGTGATCCCGGTGATCGTCTTCATCTTCACCAAGCGCTGGTGCATCTCGCTCCAGCGTCACGACAACGACATGCTGCTGCACGGCTACGAGTCCGGTGTGATCATGCG
>JASLCW010000439.1 GCA_030151765.1 Marmoricola sp. | reverse complement strand
CTCGCCGACCCGACGATCCCCACCTTTCAAACCGAGAAATCCCTGCCATGTTCTTGACGCGGGACATAGTAGAGGTTGGCGTCGCTGATCGCCGGGGTGCTGTTGGTGGGTGAGTAGACGGCGTAGACCCTGGTGGGGATGACTTTCTGTCCCCACTGTCCGGCCGTGCTCGCACTGAGGTCGGGTAGGCCACTGCTGGCAGGGGTGAGGTTGTAGTCGACGCTCCAGGTAGCGTCACCGCCGGTGGGCTTCTCGCGCTTCACGGTGGTCAGACGGCCGATGGAGTCGTAGCTGAACCGCCACGGCTTCAGCCCCGGCTCTGTCATCTGGGCCAGGAGAGTCCGGCCGGACGCCGTCGTGTAGGTGTAGCTGCTGCACAGGGCCGGCTGGGTCGGCGATGGCGCGGCGGAGCAAACGGTGCTCAGCTTGCCGGCGCCGTCGTAGGTGTAGGTGGCGACTGTCTTGGTCGTCACCGTGGTGCCGCCGATGACTTCGTCGATCTTGCTGACGCGAGTGCTCGACCCGGTGCCGGTGTAGGTGATCTTCAAACCGCGACACCCGGTCGTCTGCGTCGATGCCGTGCAGGTGGCCGCGGCACCGGGGTCGGATTCACGGATCCATACCGGCCGTTGCGACAACGGCGCCGGAGAGACCGACACGTCGGATGAGGTTCCGGGCGCGTCGATGTCGTCGACTGTCCACTCAGAGACACCACCGGTGTCGGAGGGCTTCAGTGTCCAGGTCGTTGTCACGGCTGCGGAGCCAAGCGGGCGTGAGAGTTCCAGTTTGGCTGGGTTGCCGCCAGCGGCAGCGGTGTAGGTCAGCTTGGTGGCGTCGCCGGTCGGCTCGACCGGGAGGTAGACGGTCGTGCTTCCGGCCTTGAGTTTGAAGGCTTGAGAACCGGAGTCGGGATCGATGATGACGAAGGTGCCGTCCTTCGTGCGGTTATCCACGATGTTCGCCTTCGAGGTGGCATCGGGTGCCGCCAGGACCGCAGGGTCCGACCACCCGGGGCCGAAGAGCCCGGCTGTCAGGGTGGCGTCGTCGAGGCTGTCGAAGGTGCGGCTGATGCCGGCCTTGCTGTCGACGGCGTCGGCGCCGCTGATCTGCGCATCCCCGGTGGCCAGCGCGACCGATGCCGGTCCGACTTGCGCTTCGGGATAGTTCCCACCGCGTGCGGAGCCGGTGATGATGACCGGCCGGCCGGTCGTGCATTGGGTGGGTGCTGAGGTGTAGGTGAAGCAGGTCTTGATGAGGATGAGTGCGGGGCCGTGCAGGAGATCGGAGCCGAGTGGTTCGGTGGTCGCGGCCCACAGCAGTGAAGGGGTGTAGGAGCGGCTGCTGGTGCTGGTGACCGAGCCGGTCCAGTTGCTGGCACCGTTGGTGACCTTGGTGGCGGTACGCCAGGTCGCTTCGCCGGGAAGTTGCCACGACAGCGTTGCTCCGGTGGCGCCGGGCGGGGCGCTGGCTTGGACGGGGAAGCTGGCTGGGGATTCGGCCCAGTCGTTGGGTGTGTTGATGCCGGGCCCACCGACGCCGAAATTGAAGGACACGGTGGCTCCGCGGTTGCCGGCCCTGTCGAGTGGGGCGACGTCGATGGTGTTCCAGCCGTCGTACGGCGTCCAGGTGTTCGACCAGTTTCCAGACGAATCGGCACCGACGGTGTATTCGACGCCGTTGAGCGTGATGTAGTAGGCGCCGGTGTCGGCCGAGCCGTGGAAGGTCATGGTGTCGCTGACCGGGGCGCCGGTTCGCCAGCTGCCGTTGGTGTACGACGTCGAGGTGATCGACACCGTCGGTGCGATCGTGTCCACCTTGAAGGTGACCGGATCGGTGGCAGCGGCGCTCTGGAGTTCTCCGTCGTTGCCATAGGCCTTGACCGTGTAGGTGCCACCCTCGCTCAGCACACCGGCCGGGACGGTCGCGGTGACTTGCGCACCGGAGGTGGCCATCGCGCTGTGTCCGGACCACACCAGTGTCGAGCCGGAGCGGATCTCGAAGTCGCCACGCACCTGGGCGCTGTCGGGGTCGGTGACATTCGCCGTCAGCGTCGGGGTCAGAGAGGTCGCGGAACCCGGGTAGCCGGGCGAGACTGAGAGGCCAGTCGGGGTGTTGGGACGCGACCCGTAGGTGATGGTCAGCTTCGGCACCTTGGTGACATCGCCGTTCTCCAGCGAGCGGAAGGCGCGATATCCCGTGTTCAGGGATTCGTTGTCGGCCGAGAGTCGTACACCTCGCCGATCGGCGCCGCCCCGCCAGGCGTTCACGATCGCGGTGGCGTCGAATCCCACTCGCGTTTCGGTCGCGCAGCCGGTGGTGCCGTACGACCCGGTCGTGGTCGTTGAGCCATCCGCCGTAACCGTCGGCTGGTTGGCCCAGTTCACGGTCGACAGCGACCATGACCCGGTCACTCGCGAGATCCGGGTGGCTGTTCCGGCACAGGCACCGGTGTTGAAATTCGACAGACTCAACTCCGCCTGTGCAATCTGCGCCCCGGCCGGGATGGAATCGATCGCCGTGTAGTCGAAGGTCAGGAAGGAGCGGTAGACGAGGATTCCCAGGCTGACACTGCCCACCGCAAGGTCGCCCGCGGCGGAGTGGTCAGCCGGGAAGATCTCACTCGCAGCCCAGGTGTCACCAGCCACGGCCATGTTCACCTGCGGGTCGACGACCACAGGGAAGACCCTTTCCGGGTCACGCAGGTAGTCCATGTTCGGCCGCAGGACGAGCGTGCGCGTGTCACCGGTGCCCTCGATCGTCATGTCGACCGACCTGGCGTTCGGGTGCTCTTCGACTCGCGGGTCACCCTTCTCGGTGAGCTTCTTCGCAGGAGCGCTGTCCCACATCACCGGCGCCGTCATCGTCGCGACGACATGCTTGCCCTCACGGAAGACCACCGAGCCGTCCTGCTTGATCGTCGGCTCCAAACCGTCGAACGAGAACGGAATACGGTACTCGACCTGAGGCGCATCAGCCGCCGGGGCGTGATCCACGCTGACCGAGTAGTCGAAACCATCGCTCGAGGAGTTCACCACCAGGTCGGAGCCATCCGCGGCAGCACCCGGATAGGTCAAGGTGCCACCGTCGACCTCCGGCACCGGCAGCTTGCTGGGCCAGCCGACCTGAATCCTCGACCCAGCCTGGGTCTTGACCGTTCCGACCAGCTTGTCGCCGCCATCGGAGTATGCGGCCTCGAAGGGCACCGCCTTCGGAACGAAGGTGCCGCGGCTCTTCTCCACACCGGCATCGACCGACACCCACTCATCGTCGTCGGTCCGCGACCGCACCACCCCGGAGTAGGCCTCGACCGACCAGGTTCCGTCGCTGTTCGCGAAGGTCGAGCTGGTGGGCGTACGGGCGGACAGATCCTCCACCCGCGAACCCTGGACCCGCGCCGCCACCATCGACGACACCCGATCCGGACGCTCAGTGACCTTCTCCGTCTGCGCCTTGGGCTTCGACGCCGGCGGCGACACGGACACCGCATTCGCTGGCGCCGCCGTCGAGACCAAGGCCATCGAAACCACTGCAGCGACCGAACCGAACCAATAGCGACCTTGCATGGCGCACCCCCGCCGCCAGCCCCGAACCCTCGGGCGGCTCGGGATGTGAGCCACATCACTATCGCAAGAGGCGAAGGGTTGTCTATGAATTGTCCAAAAATGTTAAGCGCGGTCTAGACAACCCCGACCTTGCCCCCAGACAGCTATGGGCGCGCCCTGGCCACGGAGGCCAGCGCACGCCCACGAGGGCTCTGTCAGTTGAAACTGAAGGGCGGGTAGTCGTCGGTCAGCAGCATGTAATAGACGTTGACGCGCGTCGTCCAGCGCAGATAGCCGAGCACGAAGTCACGCAGGCCGACTGGCCACCGCCCCAGGATCAGTACGGCGAACCACCCGATGATCATCACGACGTAGAGCGCGATACCGAGGATCGCGAGCACCAGCACGTGCGGCAGGATCATGAAGAAGCGGAAGAAGATCGTCACCCGGTTGCGCTTCTCCAGCGCCGGGCCGTAGTCGATGCGTACGACGGGGTCGGTGCCCGGGTCGTCGAGGCTCGAGCCGCCACCGAAGGCCGGGTAGCTCCCCCGCACGAACATGAGGTACGTCGCCACCCGCAGCCGATAGCGCTCCACCCCGGCGACGAAGTCGATGATGCCCTCGGGGATCCGGCCGGCGATGACGCCGCAGAACCAGGCGACGACCGTCATGACCTCGGCCACGATCGTCAGGACATACAGCACGACCAGGTGCGGGATCGCCAGCAGCCAGCCGATCAGCGGCATCCACCGCGGCACCCGCTCCGGCGGCTCGAAAGTCACCGTGACCGGATAGCCCGCCTGAACCTCTGTACTCGTCATGGCGAGCACCCTACTGAGGCACAGCCCTTGCGGGGTAGCAAATGCGGACCTATCGGGCATTCTCGGCGCCGGTTGACGACGACGGGCGCGAACACGGACAGTTCCCGGGTGATCATCCGCCGCGAACTCCCCGACGACGTCGAGGCGATCCATGCAGTCACGGTCGCCGCCTTCCGTACCGCCGAGCACAGCGCACCGCCTGCCCAACCGGGCGGGGACCCCGGCGAGGCCGCCCTGGTGGCACGACTGCGGGATGACACCGGCTGGATTCCGGAGCTGTCCTTGGTCGCCGTCGACGACGATGCAGTCGTCGGCCACGTCGTCGTTTCGCGAGCGCACGTGGAGGATCACCCCGCTCTGTGCCTGGGACCGCTCAGCGTGCTCCCGGCACGGCAGCGGGGCGGCGTCGGTACGGCCCTGATGCACGCCGTACTCGGTGCCGCCGACGCGCTCGGCGAGCCTCTCGTGGCACTCCTCGGCGACCCCGCCTACTACCGGCGCTTCGGCTTCACTCCGGCGCAAGCGGCCGGTGTCGTCGCGCCGGATCCCGCGTGGGGCGACTACTTCCAGGTCCGCACCCTGAGCCGGTACGACGGCCAGGTCGGCCGATTCCGCTACGCCAAGCCATTCGACGCGCTCTGATCGGTGAACCGACCGCGCCCGCGACGCAGCAGAAAACGGGAAGCCCGAGCCGGGATCCACGTGGCAGGGTAGGGCGCGATGCAGACCTATCGGGCGATCTTCGGGATCCGCGAGTTCCGGGTGCTCTTCGGCGTACGCACGGTGACCATGCTCGGCCTGATGGTGAGCAGCCTCGCGATCGGCACGGTCATCTTCGACCAGACCGGCTCGCCGCTGCTCACCGCAGCCGCGCTCTTCGGCGGCCCGCTGGTGCAATTGCTGACCAGCCACTTCCTGCTGGCCGGCGCGGACCTGATGCGGCCACGCACGGCGATGGTCCTCACCGCTGCGGCCGCCGGCGCGACCGACCTGCTGCAACTGCTCCCCGGACTGTCCTGGTGGGCCCGCTTCCTCATCCTGGCCGTCGGGTACGTCGTCTTCGCGGCGACATCGGGAACCGTCATCGCGCTGCTCTCCGAGATCGTCCCGCGCAAGTCCTTCGTGCTCGCCCGAGCCACCCTCAACGTGACCGTCGGCGGTAGCCAGATCCTCGGCTATGCCATCGGCGCGATCCTGCTCAACTGGCTGCAGCCGACCGGGCTCTTCTGGATCAGCGGCGGCCTGACCCTGCTGTCCGCCGCCCTGATCCGCTTGCGGATCGGCGACCATCCGGCCCGCGCGAGCGGCAATGTCGTCGTACGAACTCGGGCGGTGAACCGGCAGCTGCTGTCCTCACCGGTGATCCGCCCGGTGCTGCTGATGATGTGGATCCCCAACGGTCTCATCGTCGGCTGCGAAGCCATGTACATCCCGTACGCCGGGGGCAAGGGCGGCTACCTGCTGGCCGCGACCGCGGCCGGGATGCTCGCCGGGGACGTCGTCATCGGGCGATTCGTCCCGGAGACCGTGCGCGATCGACTGATCCTCCCGTTGCGCGTCCTCCTCGCCGTACCCTTCCTCTTCTTCGCCTTCCGCCCGGCGCTCGGTCCGGCCTGCGCACTCGCCGCCGTTGCCGCCTTCGGCTATCCGGCAGCCCTCCCGCTGCAGGAGCGCCTCGTCGACAACACCGAGCCGGACGTGATCGGCCAGGTCTTCGGCCTCGCCGGGACCGGCACGATGATCGGTCAGTCCGCGGGCGCGATGATCGCCGGTGTGATCGCGGACGTGCTCGGTGACGGGAGCCGCTCCGCCGCCACCACCATGACCCTGATGGCGATCCTCTCGCTGCTGACCACGGCACTGCTCATCGGCGGCCTCCGCCGTTCCGCGTACGCGACCGTCGAGGCCGCCTGATGCCCGAGGGAGACAGCGTCTGGCAGGCCGCGCGCCGGTTGCGTGCGCTCGACGGCCAGGAGCTCACCGCGACCGACTTCCGGGTGCCCGAAGCCGCCACCGCGGACCTCGCCGGGCAACGCGTTCTCACCACCGTCTCCCGCGGCAAGCATCTGCTCACCCGCTTCGACGACGGCCACACCTTGCACACGCACCTGCGCATGGAGGGGCGGTGGGATCTGCATCCGCCGGGCACCCGCTGGCGCCGGCCCGCCCACACCGCGCGGGTGATCCTGCGCACCGAGGCCGTCGAGGCCGTCGGCTTCAGTGTGGTCGTCGACCTGGTCCCGACCGATCGCGAGGACGATCTCGTCGGTCATCTCGGGCCGGATCTGCTCGGTACCGACTGGGACGCCGACGAAGCCGTACGACGCCTCGCCCGCGATCCCGCCGTACCGATCGAGGAAGCCTTGCTCGACCAGCGCAATCTCGCCGGGATCGGCAATGTCTACAAGTGCGAGCTCTGTTTCCTCATGGGCATTCATCCGCGTACGCCGGTCGCCGACGTACCCGATCTGCCACGTCTGGTGGCTCTCGCTCATCGCGTCCTCGACGCCAATCGCGACCGGCCCGTGCGGGTGACGACGGGTGACTCCCGGCGCGGCCGGTCGACCTGGGTCTACGGACGTCGCGGACCGTGCCTGCGTTGTGGAGGCCCGATCGCGGTGGAGACACAGGGAGCCTCCGACCGCGATCGGGTGACTTGGTGGTGTCCGGCCTGTCAGCCGGCACCGTGACGCACCCGCGTCAGCGACTGGCCTTCCGGGCGGCCTGGTCGACCAATGTGGGATCGAGCTTGACCGCGATCTGCAATTGAGCCAGCCCGGCATCGGCGTACTTCGGCATCGCGCGCAGCATCAGGCCCAGGTTGAAGTGCGCTCGCGGGTCATCCGGATTGGCCCGAACCGCCCGCTGATACATGCCGATCGCTGCCGTCTCATTGCCCTGACGCTGCAACAGCACGCCGTAGTTGAAGAGCGCCGGCTCATAAGTCGCCTTGATCCCGATCGCCTGTTGGTACGCCCTTGCCGCACCCTGCACATCGCCCTGCGCGTTGGCCACGACACCGAGGTCATAGGCCGCGTAGACATTGTGCGGGTCGAGGCTCAGGGCCTTGCGGTAGTGCGCGGAAGCACCGGCGACGTCACCGGACTTCTGCGCCTTGAGACCCGCATCGACCTCGTTGGCGGCGCGCTGCCGGTCGGACGGACCACTACCGATCAACAGAACCGCAACCACCGCGGCGACAGTGAGGATCGCCGTAACCGTGAGGGCCACCACCACTGCCCGGCGCCGCGGGCGCGGCGCCGGGTCGGTGGCAACGGAGTCCACAGAGGAATCCATCAAGGTGCTCATCGGATCACGGAGCCGGGGGCGCCGCGCACAGCGCGTACACGGTCAGGTGCAGGACATTGGTGCTGTAACCACCGTTCAGGACGACCGTCCAGCCATTGCTGGCATTCGGCCCGTTCTGGACGACGACCGGGATGTCGGCAGGCGGGTCGTACCCGGTGAAGGTGTAACCACCGCTCAGCAAGGTGCTGCTGCCGCAACTGGCGGTCACGGTCTGCGCAACACCCGGTGCCACGTCGACGGCAGGGGCCGTCACGATGTGGGTGCTCGCGATGCCCCCCGCGGGTCCGGTCAGACCCTGGATCCCCTGCGGGCCTTGCGGACCGGTCGCACCGGCCGGGCCCTGCGGACCAGCCGGACCCTGCGGACCGGTCGCACCCGTGACACCGATCGCTCCGGTCGCGCCGGTTGCTCCGACCACGCCCTGGATGCCCTGGATCCCCTGGGCTCCCGGCGGACCGATCGGCCCCATCGGGCCGATGTCACCCTGCGGCCCCTGCTCGCCGTCACTACCGCCGGGTCCCGTCAGACCGATCGGACCCATGGGACCCATCGGACCGATGCTGCCCGGCAGCCCCTGGATCCCCTGCTCGCCCTGCTCGCCCTGGACTCCCTGGACTCCCTGGGCGCCCGTTGCTCCGGTGGCACCGATCGCGCCTGAGGCGCCGGTGTCACCCTTGTCGCCCTTCGCGCCCTGCGGGCCGACGCCCGACTGGACCTTCCAGGTCAGCTTGCTGAATCCACGGACACATCGGTCGGTTCCTGGAACCAGCCGGTGCAGGACACCGATCTTCGAGACGCAGACGGTGACGGTGGCCGTATTGGCCGGAGCTGCCTGTGCCGGCACGGCGGCGAGTGGCGCCGCGGCCAGGGCGATGGCAGAGATGCCGGCAAGGTGCCGACGCTTGACCCTCATATGTGCTCCTCCCCAGAGACATTCGGCTCGAAATTATGCGTACGCCGTCCGAGCCGCAGTGGATTCGGGCCCATCGGGACCTTGGTCCCGATAACACGCCGCGAAGTGCCCGCTCAGCGACCCCGCAAGCGTGAGAATGACCACGTGGACGTCGACGAGCTGCCTCCGGCCGAGGGGCTCTGGTGGGCGGCCGCGGCACTGGCTGCACGCGACCGCGCTCTGACCGATGCCACGGATGCAGGTTGGCGTCTCGACTCCCGCAACCAGGTCCTGCACCACGAGCCACCGGATGGCCGGCGACTGCGCCTCCAGCGGCTCTTCGGCGGCCGCTTCGCGATGTGGGGAACGGACCCGGCCGACACCGCCCACCGTGTCTGGAGCGGCATCCCGGGCTGGGCCGGCACCGATGTCGACGAGTGGTGGGAGCGCAGCGGCGCCACCTTCGTCGCCTGGCACACCCGTGACGGGTGGGACACCGCGACGCCCGAGGCGAGCCTGCTCCCGGTCGAGCCCTTGCTGACGGCGTACGCCGAGGGCCTGGGAGCGGCCGCCACCGACCCGACGGTCCTGGCGACGCTGATCGGCGGGGGCGATGCGGAGGCCGCCCGCGCCGTACTGTCCGAGGCTCGCGCGGAAGCCCCGACCAGGCGTGCGCGGGTCCGCGGCATGCTGGCTCGCGAGGTGCAGGCGCAGATGACCGGCTCACCCGAACGCGATCGGCTGCTGCCGCAGCGTCCCGTCGTCGTGGTCCGCTGGGCACGTGCGGCGCGGCCGCCGGCCGGCTTCGCCTTCTCCGTCCACCATGACGGTGACCGGGTGGTCGAGGACACGTCCAATCACCGGCTCGATGAGCAGTTCCGGAGCAGCCTGCTCAACATCTTCGCCCTGCTCCACCGGGAGGAGAGCGATCCGGCGAGCGGCAGCTGGGTCTTCGCCCGGGTCACCTTCGACGGGATCAATGTCAGTTTCGACCGCGCCTTCGACAGCCGGCCACACTGGTACGCCGGCGAAGGCCCCTCGCTCGAGATGCTCGCCGCCGAGATGTCCCGCCGTGATCCCTCGTGGCGCCCGCCATGGTCGCGACTCCTGTGACTCAGAGCAGGCGGCGGTCCGAGGCCCAGCGGGTGAGCTCGTGGCGGGACGAGAGCTGCAGCTTGCGTAGTACCGAACCCATGTGGGTCTCGACGGTCTTGATCGAGATGAAGAGCTCGCCGGCGACCTCCTTGTAGGAATAGCCGCGCGCGATCAGCCTCATCACCTCGCGCTCCCGCTCGGTGAGACGGTCGAGGTCCTCGTCGACCTGAGCCACCTCGATGGTGCCGGCGAAGGCGTCGAGCACGAAGCCGGCCAGACGCGGCGAGAAGACCGCGTCTCCCCCGGCGACCCGGTTGATCGCATCGACGAGCTCGGGACCGGTGATGGTCTTGGTGACATAGCCGCGGGCGCCGGCGCGGATGGTGCCGATGACGTCTTCCGCGGCATCGGAGACCGACAGGGCGAGATAGCGGGCCTGCGGGCACTTGGCGCGCGCCATCACCGAACCGCCACCGCCACCGGGCAGGTGCACGTCGAGCAGGACGACGTCCGGCCGCTCCCGCTCGATCACCGCGACGGCCTCGTCGACGTCGGCGGCCTCGCCCACGATCTCGACGACGGCACTTCCGGCGCCGCCCAGCTCCGCGCGTACGCCGGCGCGGAACATCGCGTGGTCGTCGACGATCACAACTCGGTGCATCTTCAGGCCTCCCGTGGCTTCCATCGCAGGGTGATCTCGGTGCCGCTCCCCGGCGTACTGCGCACGACGGCGGTGCCGCCGTGACGCTCCATTCTCCCGATGATGCTGTTGCGCACGCCCGCGCGGTCCTCCGGCACCGCGTCGGCGTCGAAGCCACGGCCGCGGTCGCGGACGAAGACCTCGACCGCCGCACCGTCGACCTCCACGTAGACGTCGACCTTCGCGGCG
>JASLCW010000420.1 GCA_030151765.1 Marmoricola sp. | reverse complement strand
CGAGGGCGTTAACCCAACCCGCTTTCCAAGCGAGCGCCATAGGCCACTAGGCGATACCTCCGCGGAGCAGGTTACCGGCCCGGATTGGCCCTTGCGAAATCGGATGCCTAGACTTCGGGCTAACCCCTCGTGCGGCGACACCTCGCTGAACTCCCCCAGGGCCGGAAGGCAGCAAGGGCAGGCGGGCTCTGTTGGGTGCACGAGGGGCCTTTGTCTGCCCGGACGGCGCCGCCTTCCTCAGCCGGGCGCGGGGAGCGGCGTACCGCCGTCGGCGGCGAGCAGGGCGCGCATGGTGCCGATGTCCTCGATCTGCTCGGCACTGATCGACTGAGCCGCGGTCCGCGTCGTCGGCAGGATCCGGTCGGCCAGGACCGCCTTGGTCATCAGCAGGCCACCCTGGTGGTGCCGGATCATCAGCTTGAGGAAGAGCACGTCGAAGGCCTTGCCCTGCAGGCGATAGAGCCGATCGAGCTGGGCCGGGGTCGCCATGCCGGGCATCGACGATGCCTTCATCCCCGGCATCCCGGCCATCGAATGCCCCATCCATGCCATCGGGTGCGGCGCGACACCCGGCTCGCCCCACAGCCGGAGCCAGCCGCGGAAGAGACCGATCTCCTGACTCTGGTTGGTCAGGATCGCCTCCGCGATTCCTCGTACGGCGGTCCGCGCGCGGCCCAGCGCCAGGATCGCCATCAGCACCGCCTGTTCGTGATGCGTCGCCATGTCCTGCGCGAAACCGGTGTCGACGGCACTCGGCTGCGGGGACCGGTCGGGTGCATCGCGGGACTGGCGGCCGGCGAAGAAGGCGGCCACGATCGCCACGACCACCACCGCGACCAGCAGCGCCGTACGTCGATTCACCGCTTCGGCCACGACCGCTTGTTCAACTGCAGCACATAGAAGCCCGAGCCCGCGTCGGTGTACCAGACCTGCCGGCGAGCCGCGTCGAAGGCGGGCTGCGACATGGCGACATTGCCGGGCAGCAATCCGAGCGGGCGACCCAGCTTCGGCGGCGCCACGAAGTAGCCGATCTCGCGCGGATGCGCCGGCTTGCGGATGTCGAAGATGCGCAGTCCGGAGTTGGTCGCGGAGCAGGCGACGATCGTCGGGTTCTGCACCCGTGGGATCCCGCAGTAGTGGAAGGCATTGCCGAGCACCTGGCTCGTCCCCAGCGGCGTCGGGTCGCCCGCGGCCTTCTTGTGGTTGGCCGGCATGTTCACCGCTAGGCGCAGGTCCGAGACGATCCGGGGCTTGCGGGGGTTGTCGACGTTGATGATCCGGGCAGAGCCCGGACGGTCCGCGATGGTCACCGGATTGAAGCGGAAGGCGAACTCGTCGAACTCGATCAGGAAGTGATGGCCGCGCCGAGTGAAGGGGATGGTGTTCTGCGGGATGGAGACCGTGCTCCAACTGGACCGGCTGAGATCGCGGACCTGCGGATGCGCCTTGCGGGCCTGGATCTGGCTGACGTCGAGAATGCCCAGGTTGCCGTTGATCGGGTCGGTCTGGAAGAGCAGATTGCCGTCGGCGGAGACGTTGAGGCCGTGGCTGAAGTAGCCGCCCTTCCAGATCTCCTTCGGCTTGCGCGGGTCGCTGACGTCGAAGGCATAGATGAATCCGGCACCGCCGGCCACCCAGAAGGTACGGCCGTCCGGACTGAAGCCGCTCTCGTGGCCGGTCACGATCGGCATCTGCGAGAGCAACTGCGGGTGCCGGCAGTCCCGGCTGACGTCGTACAGGTCGAAGGTGCCGGGCAGCGTGAGGCCGTTGCCAACCTCGGCACCGAGCAGGCCACGGCGGACATTGAGATTGAGTGACTCGTGGGGAGCGAGCATGCCCGGAGAGGTCAGGGTGGCGGTGTAGCGCGGCTTCTTCGGGTCGCTCATGTCGACGACCTTGGTCCCGAGGGTCGGTCCGGCGAGCAGGCTGATCAGGTTGGCCGGTCCGGTGAAGGAGGTGTCGTAGAAGGCGCAGGTGTGGCCGGCCGGGTCTCGATAGCGCCACACCCGGAAGCCGCCCGGGGTGACCAGCCGGGAGACCTGGCGGACATTGCAGGTCCAGCCCTTGGCCGCCGCCGGCGAGTTGATGTCCGCGCCGGTCACGCGGCCTTGCATGCCTTTGAGAGGCGTCGATCCGGGGCCGCACTTCGCCCGCGGTACGGCGTGGAGGCGCGGCGCCGGGATCATCCGGACTGGGAGCTGATTCGCGAGCTGCGCGCCCGTGAGCGCGGTCAGCGCCTCGAGGTCGTTGAGCGGCAGCGTCGGGCCGGTGAGTCCGTCCCCGGAGCCGAGAGCCGCTGCACTCTGGACGAGGCTCAGGCCCAGTCCGGCGGCCACCGCCGCCAGCACCATGCGTCGGAGTCGTGAGCGTCGGCCCGCCATCCGCTTCATGGGCTGAGAGTAGTCAGAGAATTCACGTCCGAGCAGGCGTCTCACCGGCGGGATGCGGCTCCGGCGTACCCGCACGCCTTGCATACTCGGGGAGTCGTTGTCGTGCCGGCGAAGGAGGGGAGGCGGGATGGACGAGGACCTCCTGCATGCCCTGCTGGCCGGCGACGAGGCCGCTTTCACGGTCGCCTATCGGGAGATCCAGCCGCGGCTGCTGCGCTATCTCACCGGCATGGTCGGCGCCGACGACGCCCTCGACGTCGCCGCCGAGGCCTGGGCCCAGGCGGTGCGCGATCTCGGCAGCTTCCGGGGCACGGCCGACGGCTTCCGCGGATGGATCACCTCGATCGCCCGCAATCGCGCGCTCGACCTGCTGCGCAGCCAGGCGCGGCGGCCGGTGGCCGACGTGGATCCCCACGACCACGCCGGTACGACGCCCTCCGCCGAGACGCTCGCCCTCGACACGATCGGGACCGACCGGGCGATGGAACTGATCCGCTCGCTCCCGCCCGAACAGGCCGAGGCGGTGCTGCTCCGCTCGGTGATGGCACTCGATGCGAAGACCGCGGGCCGGGTGCTGGGCCGGCGTCCGGGCGCCGTACGAACCGCCGCCTACCGGGGGCTGAACGCGCTCCAGGAAAGGCTCGCCGGCGAAGCCAGTGACACTTTGGGGCCCTCCGACGCTGAAGGTACGAGATGAGCACGCGACGCAATCGGATCGGCCGCCGGCAGGCCGAGCGGATCCTCGACGCGCCCACGGGCGCGGACGAGGTCAGCGGGCTGCTCCGGGACGCCGCCACGCCGGCCGATGCGCCCGGTGAGGCGGAGGCGCTGGCCGCCTTCCGCGCCGCGAGGGCGTCCGCCCCGTCCGGCGTGCTCGCGCCGACGCGTGTGCACAGGAAGCTGGCCGTGCCCATCGCCGGGGCCCTCGGCCTGGCGCTCGCTGGCGGTGGCGTGGCCTTCGCGGCCAGTCAGGGCGCGCACATCCCGCTGGTCACCCGCCATCACGCACAGCCGACCCACCCTGCTCATCCGACGCACCCCGTCGGGCCGACCCGGGCCGCGTCGCCGACCGAGGGGCCGACCCCGACTGCGGCCGGGACGCCGGATCCCTCGCTTCGCGGCACCTGCAATGCCTGGCTCGCGCACAAGAGCAGCCACGGCCAGTGGTCCTCGTCGCCGGCCTTCTCGGCGCTGATCACCGCGGCCGGCGGCACAGACGAGGTCGCGACCTACTGCGGACTCGTGGTGACGCACCCGACGCACCCGCCCAAGCCCACCCAGGCGACCAGCCCGACTCACCCCGCGCACCCGGTCCACCCGAGTCATCCGGCCAAGCCGACTCAGAGCGCGGATCCGACCCGTCCGCCGAAGCCGACCCAGGCCGCCGACCCGACTCACCCGGCGCACCCAGTCCATCCACCGCACCCGGTCGAGCCGACGCCGTCGTCGAAGCCCGGCCATCCGAAGAAGGCTCACTGAGCCCCCACAATCACCGGCCCGGGAGCAGGCCGGGGTCACGGCCGCACCCCGTACCCCAGGCAGCTCCTGGGCCGGTCTCTTCGTCCCACTGGCCACGGGTTTCCCATGTCGCCACGAGAAACCGGGACATCACACACGATGCATCCCATGTGATCCATCGGTTCGGATGGATCACATGGGAAACCTGTGCCCGGCTCACTCCGCCTGTACGGCGACACCCTCCGCGATCAACCCTTCGACATCCGTGATGCCCCAGGCGGTGAGCGCCTCCCGGGTGCTCTGACCGGCGACGTTGGGGCCGGTGGTCAGGGAGGGCGCCGTACGGGAGAAGCGTGGGGCCGGGGCGGGCTGGGTGATCCCGTCGCGCTCGACGAAGATCTCCCGGGCGGCGATGTGCGGGTGCTCGAAGGCCTCCTTGATCGGGATGATCGGGGCCACGCAGGCGTCGGTGGCGTCGAAGACCTCGGCCCACTCCGCCTGGGTCTTCGACTTGAATGCCTCGGTCAGCACCCGGCGCAGTTCCGCGAAGTTCTTCGGGTCGTAGCGATCGGGCGCCTCGACACCGAGCTTCTCGACGAGCTCGGCGTAGAACTGCGGCTCGAGGGCACCGACGGACATGTGCCGGCCGTCGGCGGTCTCGTAGATGTCGTAGTACGGCGTACCGCCGTCGAGCAGGCCGGAGAGTCGCTCCTCGCCCTGGAGACCACTGACCGCGAAGGCGGCGCCCATCGCGTTGAGGTGCGCCGTACCGTCGACGATCGCGGCATCCACGACCTGGCCCTCGCCGGAGACCTTGGCCTCGAGAAGCGCCGCGAGCAGGCCGATGACGAGGTACGTCGAGCCGCCGCCGAAGTCGCCCACCAGGTTGTTCGGGAAGTGCGGCCGGGCCTTGTCCTGCCCCAGGCCGTACAGCGCTCCCGTGATGGCGATGTAGTTCATGTCGTGGCCCGCGGCCTGTGCCCAGGGACCGTCCTGGCCCCAGCCGGTCATCCGGCCGTAGACCAGCTTCGGGTTGCGGACGCGGCAGTCCTCGGGGCCGAGCCCGAGCCGCTCGGTGACACCGGGGCGCATGCCCTCGATGAGGATGTCCGCCTCCTCGACGAGCTGCATCACGGTCTCGACCGCGCGCGGGTCCTTGAGGTTGAGCGCGATGCTGGGCCGACCGCGGTTGAGGATGTCCGTGGAGCCGCCGCCGATGGTGGCGCCCCCCGGGCGGTCCACCCGGATCACGTCGGCGCCGAGGTCGGCGAGGATCATGCAGGCGTGCGGCCCGGGGCCGATGCCGGCCAGCTCGACGACCTTGACACCCTTCAGCGGGCCTGTGCCCTTGCCCAGTTCATAAGTCACGAACCCGATCATGACAGGTTCACTGTCACAGTCGCGCGGGTGCCCGGGAAAGCCTCAGCGGACGCGGGCGAGGAACTGCCGGGTGCGCTCCTCACGGGGACTGCCGAAGATCTCGGCCGGCGTGCCCTGCTCGAGGATCCGGCCGTTGTCCAGGAAGCAGACCTGGTCGGCGACCTCGCGGGCGAAGTCCATCTCATGGGTGGCCAGGACCATCGTCATCCCGGCCTCGGCCTCGGCACGGACGATCTCCAGCACCTCACCGACGAGCTCGGGGTCGAGCGCCGCGGTGATCTCGTCGAGGAGGAGCAGCCGCGGCTGGGTGCACAGCGCGCGGACCAGGGCGGCCCGCTGCTGTTGGCCACCGGAGAGCCGATCGGGGTGCGCATCGGCGAGGTCGCCGAGCCCGAATTTCTGCAGATGCCCGCGCGCCCGTTCCTCGGCCTCGGCCCTGCTCACCTTGCCGACCTTCATCGGCGCGAGCACGCAGTTCTGCAGGACACTCAGGTGCGGGAAGAGGTTGTAGGCCTGGAAGACCATCCCGATGTCACGTCGTACGGCGCGGGTGTTGACCCGCGGATCGCTGATCTCGTCGCCGTCGAAAACGATGACGCCGTCGTCGATCTCCTCCAGCAGGTTGATGCAGCGCAACAGGGTCGACTTGCCCGAGCCGGACGAGCCGATCAGGCAGATCACCTGGTGCTGGTCGATGCTCAGCGAGATGTCGTCCAGGACGACCTTGTGCTTGTAGGACTTGCGCAGGTGCTCGAGGCGGAGGAGTTCGCTCATCGTCCGAAGTCCCGTCGCATCTGCCGGATCATCAACCAGTCGGTGAGCCTCGCCATGGGGATGGTCAGCAGCACGAAGAGGACCGCGGCGACAGTCAGGCCCGTGTAGCTGAAGTGATAGTTCGAGTAATCGGTGGCGGCGAAGACCGCCTCGAAGACCGCGACGACCGAGGCCAGCGCCGTGTCCTTCTGCAGCGAGACGAAGTCGTTGAGAAGCGGCGGCAGCACTCGACGGAAAGCCTGGGGCAGGATCACGTGGCGCATCGTCTGACCGCGCGACAGGGCGAGTGCCTCGGCGGACGCGATCTGCGACGGGTGGATGGACAGGATGCCCGCGCGAATCACCTCGGCCACATAGGCGCCGTACGACGACACCAGCGCGAAGGTGGCCAGCCAGAAGACATTGGTCGGCACCCCGCTGAGCTTCAAGGCGGGTAGGCCGAAGCCGAAGAAGAGCACGATCACGATCGTCGGGATGCCCCGGAAGATGTCTGTATAGAGGACGGCCACGATCCGCAGCGGGGTCAGCCACGGACTCCGCGTCTGCCGTACGACCGCCACGAGCGTGCCGACGATCAGGATCATCACCTCGGCGGCGAGGAACATCCGGATGTTGATCCAGAAGCCCTTGATCACCGAGGGGAAGGAGTCCTTGATGTCCTTCCAGTCGAAGAAGGTCTCCTTGACCCGCGGCCAGCCGGGCGACGTCGTGATCAGTAGCCAGGCGGCCACGAAGACCACGATCGTGATCGCGGTCGCCAGCGCCGTCCGGCGGACCTTGTCCTGCCGCCGGATCCTCCGCCGCTCGAGCTCCCGCTCGCTCGGCGCCCAGGTCTCGCTCACGTGAGGGAGAGCCTCACTTGATGACCGGGATGGAGGTCTTCGTTGAGAGCCACTGCTTCTCGAGGGCGGCGAGCTCGCCGGAGCTCTTCACCTTCGCCAGCGCCTGGTCCAGGCAGGTCTTGAGCGCACTGCCCTTCTGCATCAGCATGCCGAACTGCTCCGGCTGCCCGCTGACCTGGGTGAACTGGCCGACCACCGTCGAGCCGGGGATCTCGGCAGCGGTGATGTACAGCGCGGTCGGCAGGTCGGCGATGATCGCGTCGACCTGGCCGTTGAGCAGCGCCTGCTTGGCGA
>JASLCW010000072.1 GCA_030151765.1 Marmoricola sp. | reverse complement strand
AGCGCCGCAAGCGCATGGCCAAGAAGAAGCACCGCAAGCTGCTGAAGAAGACGCGCGTGCAGCGTCGTCGTCTCGGCAAGTAGCCGCGGAGAGCTCTCTCATGGGCCGCGTGGTGCTGGTCACGGGTGCGGCCGGCGACCTCGGTCGCCGCTTCGCCCGGCGCCTGGCTGAGCATCCCGACATCGATCGGGTGATCGGCGTCGATGTGACGCCACCACGCCTCGGCACCGGCGGCATGCAGTTCGTCCGGGCCGACATCCGCAATCCGGTCATCGCCAAGGTGATCGTGCGTGAACACGTCGACACCGTCGTACACACGGCGGTGGCGGCGGTTCCTCCCGGCGGCACCCGCCCGGGGCAGATGAAGGAACTCAACGTCATCGGGACGATGCAGCTCCTCGCTGCCTGCCAGCAGGCGCCGGAGTTGCAGCGGCTCGTCGTACGCTCCAGCACGGCCGTGTACGGCGCCAGCAACCGCAATCCCTCGATGTTCACCGAGGAGATGACCGCCAAGCGGCTGCCCGGACACGGCTTCCCGAAGGATGTCGCCGAGGTCGAGTCCTATGTGCGCGGTTTCGCGCGCCGCCGTCCCGACGTGCACGTCACCACGTTGCGGATGGCCAACATGATGGGCCCGCTGATCAACAGCACGCTCACCAACTACTTCAAGCTCCCGGTGATCCCGACCGTGCTCGGCTTCGACCCGCGGATGCAGTTCGTGCACGAGCACGATGCGCACGGCGCCCTCGAGCGGGCCACGCTCGCCGATGTGCCGGGCACCTTCAACATCGCCGGCGACGGCGTCCTGATGCTCTCCCAGGCGGTCCGCCGCCTCGGCAAGCCGACGGCGCCGATGCCGGCCGTCGCGCTGGGTGCGCTGGGCTCCGCCTTCCGCCAGGCGCGCGTCGCCGGGCTCTACTCCGAGCAGGTGCCGCTGCTGACCTTCGGGCGCGGCGTCGACACCACCCAGATGCGCGAAGCGCTCGGCTACGAGCCCGTCTACACGACCGCGGAGGCCTTCGCCGAGTTCGCCGCCGCCCAGCGTCCCGGCCCCTTCCGGCCCGAACGGGTGCGCGGCGTCGAGTCGGCGCTGCTCGAGGCCTTCGGCGGCCGTGAGGCGCGCCAGGTGCCCGCCGTGACGGGAGGAGAGCGATGAGCCCCGAGGAACCGGCCGGCCCGAGCGCGGGCGAGAGCGGTGAGCTCGCTCCGGCGGAGAATGTCATCCCGATCGGCACGCGTGGCCGACCCGGGCGGGGCACCAACAACGCTCGCCCGTCCTCGTCCGCGCGCAGTCTCGCCCCCGGGGCTCGCAAGGCCGCGGAGAATCCCGTCGAGGTGCCCGAGCAGCTCGCTGCCGACGTACTCACGGGCCCGGGCGCCGAGACCCGCGCTCCGATCCACACCGAATCAGCCGGACCCCGCGGTGGCATCCCGGCCGGCGACTGGCTCGCCGCCGTCGTCACCGGGGCCCGCGAGATCTTCGGTGAGCAGTGGGAGCCGCGGCTCGCCGAGATGCTCGCCTTCGCGCGCCGCCGGATCACCGGCGACTACACCGTCGACGACTTCGGCTTCGACCGCGAGGTCACCGAGCGCTTCCTGCTCGCCGCGCTGCGTCCGGTGAAGGACAAGTGGTTCCGGGTCGAGGTGCGTGGTGTGGAGAACATCCCCGCCGAGGGTGGCGCCCTGGTCGTCTCCAACCACTCGGGCACGATCCCGGTGGACGGCCTGATGACGATGGCGAGCATCCACGACACCACGGGACGCTTCCTCCGCCCGCTCGGTGCCGACCTGGTCTTCAAGCTGCCCGTGGTCAGCGAGCTCGCCCGCCGCAGCGGTGCCACCCTCGCCTGCAACGAGGACGCCGAGCGGATGCTCAGCGGTGGCGAGCTGGTGGGCGTCTGGCCCGAGGGCTTCAAGGGGATCGGCAAGCCCTATTCCGAGCGCTACAAGCTGCAGCGCTTCGGCCGTGGCGGCTTCGTGTCCGCGGCGATCCGCACCGGCGTACCCATCATCCCCACCTCGGTCGTGGGCGCCGAGGAGATCTATCCCCTGGTCGGCAATATGCCGGCGCTGGCGCGGCTGCTGGGTGTCCCCTACATCCCGATCACCCCGCTCTTCCCGCTGCTCGGCCCGCTGGGCCTGGTGCCGCTGCCCTCGAAGTGGATCATCGAGTTCGGCGAGCCGGTGCGCACCGACGACTACGACGAGGCCGCCGCCGACGACCCGATGCTGGTCTTCAATCTCACCGACCAGGTGCGCGAGGCGATCCAGCAGAAGCTGTACTCGCTGCTGATCGACCGGGGCCCGGTCTTCTCCGCCTGAGGCTGCAGGGGTACTGCGGGCGCATGAGCGCTGCTTCGGCTCAGATACCCAGGTGACCCAAGGGACACCTGAGGCACCCTCGACGGTGTCGATCACACGTTTCAGGCGCCGATCACACAGAACCATGTGTGATCTGTGGCCAAAACGTGTGAACGGCGACCGTGAGCCGGGATCAAACCCGGCCGCGTGCCAGCCCGTCCCTGTCGCTGCGCCCTTGTCGGTGACCATCCATAAACCGTGAGCCGCCGCCGGCGATCAGCCGAAGCAGCGCCGGTGCGACCCGGAGATGAGCCCTACGGCGTCGGCGTCGAGCTCGGCTGGCCGCCGAACAGGCCCCCGAGCGTCTGGCCGAGGCCGTTGGTGACCCCGCCGACGGTCTGCTCGAGACCGTCGACGACGGTGGTCACCGTGCTGACCAGGACGCCGGGGAGGTTGTTCTTGGAGCCGGTGAGGCCGCCGATGATGCCGGTGACGGGGTCCTTGCCGACCGGAAGCGGGTCCGCGGAGCCGCTCGGGCCGGGCGCCGCGGGAGTCGTGGGACCGACGGCCGGGGGCTTGATCAGGCCGGGGTTGTTCCTGGCCGTCTGCTCGGCCTTGGCGGCGAGGTTCTCGAGGGCGCCGGCGCGCTGCGTCGGCGAGGCGACCAGGAGCTTCAGGGCATCGGAGGGGATGCTCAGGATCGACGCCGGCAGGCTGAGCGCCGGGGAGCCGTCGAGACAGGTGACGCACAGCGAGCGGGCCTTCTGGTCGATCGCGGCGAGCGCATCGCCCAGCTGGCTGGCGACCGAGTTGACGGCCGGGGCCAGCTTCGCGATCTGGCCGACGGCGTCCATCTGGTTCGCGGCGAAGGAGCGCACGGCGGTGACATCGGAGGTCGACCGGCTGGTCGCGTAGTTGTCGAGGAGCAGGCCGGCGCCGTCGTTGGCGCTGGCGGTCGCGGAGTCGAGGGCCTGGCTGGCCAGGGAGACGCTGCGCGCGTCGGTCGACTGGCTGAGCAGCGCCTTCGCCTCCTTGAGGCGCGTCGAGGCCTGGCCGAGCAGGTCGCGGCCGCGGGCGGTGTCGCTGGTCGCGAGGTGCAACTGGAGGCTCTCCAGGCCGCGCTTGACCGGGTAGAGGCTGTCGCCGGGGAGCGTTCCCTGGGCGGCCGCGGCGACGCCGGCGGTGCCGCCGACGATCGTGAGGCCGGCCGCGAGGGTGGCGAGGCGGCGGCGGTGCGGGCGCATGGGCGCGACCGTGCGGATCGGCGCCGGTGCGCTCTCGACGGGGGCGATCGCATGATCGGCGGCAGCCATCAGCCGGCTGCGCAGGTCGCTGACGAATTCGGCCCGCGGAACCGGCTGGTGCTCGGCACGGAGCAGCGCAACGGTGTCGAGGAGGCCGGCGTACGCCGTGGCCTCGACGGATTCGGGGTCGTCAAGGGCGGAGGCGAACTCGTCGGCCTCGCGTCGTGCCTTGCTCAGCGAAATCATGATCGGTGTCCTGATCGTGCGGACGATGCGGTGCCGTCATGGGTGGCGAGCGGCAGCGCTGTGGAATACGTAACCGCAAACGATGGTGTTGTCTCGAAAGTTACGGCGATCCGGATCACTGGAGGGCCCCCTCGGGAAGGAGCTTCTTCAGGTTCCGTACGCCGCGCAACTGCAGCTGCTTGACCGCGCCCGCGCTACGACCGAGTACGTCGGCCGTCTCCGCGATGGACATGCCCTCGAGGAAGCGCATCACCAGGCAGTCGCGCTGCTCGGTCGGCAGCTCGGCGAGGGCGGAGAGCAGCGCCTCGTTGGTCAGGGACGCGAGCACCTCGCCCTCGGGGCTCTCCGTCGTCGAGTCGAGGGTGCGCTGCTCGTCGGTCGGGTGCTCGAGGCGGGTCCGGCCGGACTTGAAGTGGTCCACGGTCAGGTTGCGCGCGATGGTCATCAGCCAGGCGCCAAAGTCCTTGCCCTGCCAGCGGAAGGAGTCCATCGCACGCAGTGCCCGGAAGAAGGTCTCCGCGGTCAGGTCCTCGGCGAGCGTGGTCGAGGAGACCCGGTAGTAGAGGAAGCGGAAGACGGCCAGGTGGTAGTGGTCGTAGAGCTGGCCGAAGGCCTCTTTGTCGCCACCGCGGGCGAGCTCGACGAGCGCGATCAGGCGGGAGGCCTCGGCGGCGTCGTCGACCGAGGACGCGGCTTGGTCGGCGTCGCCGTAGGCATTGGCGGGGCGCGCCTGGTCCGAGCCGGTGGCGGCCATCGCCAGCGCCGGGCCGGCGGCCTCACTGGCCAGCCAGCCTGCTCCGGCGCCGACCAGGACGGGGGCGGGAGCGAACGGTTCGCCGAGCTCGGCGAGCGCGCGCCGAAGGGCACGCAGGCCACGCTCCATACGCGTCTCGTCCATCGAAGCTCCCAACGCCGCCCTTCGTCATCCGGTCTGTCGACCGCTCCCCTGAAGGACAGGCAGCTCGGAGTCTAATGGCGTGCGCAGGATTTGTACTCGTTACGACAAGATTCCCCCGGGCGCTCACCCGGACCGGTCTAGGCCGGGGTCGAGGCTTGCGCTCAGGTGATGCGGCGGCGTATCGCGGCCGTCGCCGCGGCGCCTCCCGCGGCGGCACCGGCCACGGCGGCGGCCAGCAGCCCGGCCCGAGCCGCCTTCCGGCCGGTCCGGTAGTCGCGGATCCGCCAGCCGTGCTTGCGGGCGTGGTCGCGGAGGGCGCGATCGGGGTTGATCGCGCACGGATCGCCCACAAGGGAGAGCATCGGCAGGTCGTTGACCGAATCGGAGTACGCCGAGCACCGGCTCAGGTCGAGCGATTCCCGGGCGGCCAGCGCCTTGATCGCCTCGGCCTTCGCCGGCCCGTGCAGCATCTCGCCGACGAGTGCACCGGTGTAGACGCCGTCGACGTGCTCGGCGACCGTGCCGAGCGCGCCGGTCAGGCCCAGGCGGCGGGCGATGATCCGGGCGATCTCGATCGGGGCCGCGGTGACCAGCCAGACCCGCTGGCCCTGGTCGAGGTGCAGTTGTGCCAGCGCCCGGGTGCCCGGCCAGATCCGGTGCGCCATGGCCTCGTCGAAGATCTCCTCGCCGAGCTCCTCGAGCTCGGCCACGGTGTGGCCGGCGATGAAGGCGAGTGCGGCCGAGCGGGCCTCGGCCACGTGCTCGGGGTCCTCGACGCCGGCGATCCGGAAGTAGGCCTGCTTCCAGGCGGCACCGAGGATGTCGCGGGTGGTGAAGAACTCGCGCCGGTGGAGGCCGCGGGCGAGATGGAAGATAGAGGCGCCCTGCATGACGGTGTTGTCGACGTCGAAGAAGGCGGCGCCGCTCGGATCGGCGGGAACGGCGAGGGCGTGCTCGACCTCCGCGCTCGCGGCGGCCGCCTCGCCGGCCAGCTGGGAACGCCGTCGGAGGTTCGGGGGCGGGTTGTTCCGCGATGCCATGCACACAGAGTAGGGGCTGTCTCCCCGTTCTCGGCCGTCGCGAGCGTCGCATCCACGGGATGCCTCGCAAGGCGCCGGTGTGCGGCAATACCGGGTTGTCTTGCAAGCGCCGGCAACGCCGCGAGGCGCCCGTGGGGCGGCGCGTAGCAGGCCATGGAATGGGGAGACAGGCCCTCAGGGCTGTGTAAGACTCCGCGAATGGACACCGAGGCCACGGCAGCCGCACCGGTCCCGAGCGTGCCGGAGCTGCTGCGCCGTGCGGGCGTGGCCGAGCCGGACCACATCGCGCTGAGCGAGGCAGCCACCGGCCGGGCACTGAGCTGGAGGGGCCTCGACGAGCTCGCCGACCGTGTGTGTGCCGGTCTCTTCGCCGGCGACCTGGTCGCCGGTCAGCGGGTCCTGATCGCGATGGTGAACCGGATCGAGTTCGTCGCCGCCTACCTCGGCATCCTCCGCGCCGGCATGGTCGCGGTCCCGGTCAATCCGCGTTCGGCGACGGGTGAGCTGATCGGGATCTTCGCCGACTCGGGTGCCCGGCTGGCCCTCTGCGACGACACGACCGCGGCCGTCGTACGCGCTGCGGCGACCGGTGTCGCCGAGGCGATGGTGGCGGCCGGCGACACCAGCGGCGGCCCTCGGATCGTCGTCGTCGGTACGCCGGAGGCCGACGAACGCGAATGGCACGAGTTCGTGGCGGTGCCGGCGACCCCGCCGCCCGTGCGCGACGACGCGGAGAGCGTGGCCGTGCTCCTCTACACCAGCGGCGCCACCGGCAAGCCGCGCGCGGCGATGCTGAGCCATCGCGCGCTGAGCGCCAACATCGACCAGGTCGCCCGGATCGATCCGCCGATGATCATCGGGCAGGACGTCGTACTCGGTGTCCTGCCGCTCTTCCACGTCTACGGCCTCAACGCGGTCCTCGGCCAGGCGCTGCGCCAGCACGCGCGGCTGGTGCTGGTCGACGGCTTCGACCCCGAGGGCACGCTCGACCTGATCGAGGACGAGGCGATCTCGGTGCTGCCGCTGGCACCGCCGGTCTTCGCCTACTGGATGCAGGTGCCCGGTCTGGAGGATCGGCTCGGCCCGGTGCGACTGGTGCTGAGCGGCTCCGCGCCGCTCTCGCCCGAGCTGACCACCGCCTTCACCGAGCGCACCGGACTCGGCATCCACCAGGGCTACGGCCTCACCGAGGCGGCCCCCGTCGTGACCTGGACCCAGGGTGGCGAGGAGCACGACCCGCGATCGGTCGGCGCACCGGTCCCCGGTGTGGAACTGCGGCTCCTCGACAACGACGGCCGGGCGCCCGACGAGGGCGACGGCGGGCAGATCCTGGTCCGCGGCGACAACCTCTTCTCCGGCTACTGGCCCGACGGCACGGACGGTCCGGATCCCGACGGATGGTTCGCGACCGGTGATGTCGGCTATCTCGACGATCGTGGCGAACTGCATCTCGTCGACCGGGTCAAGGACCTGATCATCGTCTCCGGCTTCAATGTCTACCCGGTCGAGGTCGAGGAGGTCATCGGCGAGCTCGGTGACGTCGCCGGCGTCGCGGTGGTCGGCGTACCCCACGAGATCACGGGTGAGGCCGTCGTCGCCTATGTCCGGCCCGCTCCCGGTGTCGAGGCCGGCTCTCTCGAGGAGCAGGTCCGCGAGCACTGCGGCCGCCGGCTCGCCCGCTTCAAGCAGCCGAGCGTGATCCACGTGGTCGAGACCCTGCCCCTGACCGCCACCGGGAAGGTGCAGAAGGGCCGGCTGCGCGAGGCCGAGCGGCGCCGGGTGCTGGGACTGCTCGAGTGAGCGCTCGGGTCCTGCTCTATTCGAAGCCCGGTTGCCACCTGTGCGAGGACGCCCGGGCGATCATCGAGCGGGTGTGCGCCGAGGTGGGCACGTCGTACGACGAGGTGGACATCACCACCTCCGCCGCGCTCATGGCGGAGTACGGCGAGCAGATCCCGGTGACCGTCGTCGATGGTGCCCAGCACGATTTCTGGCGCGTCGACGAGGCCCGGCTCCGGGCGGCGCTGACGCGTTGATTCGGTCCGCATGATGATCCATGTCATGTGAGCTGGCCCACCGTTCACTTACCGATCCCGACGCATCGCGCGCCGAAGGCGCGCCAATTCAGATGAAACTGGGCCGGGGGCGAGGGACGAGTCCGCGGACCAGTTTGTTCTCACGTTCACAAACTCATAAAGTGCTGTATCTGACCGCCTACCACACCGACTTGACGAAGGTCGGGGGTGGTCAGTCGAAAGAGCACTGATTGTGACCGGTTCCGGTATCCCCGAGGCAACGGTGGCCCGACTTCCCGAATATCTGCGGGCGCTGGGCAGCCTGCTGGACGCCGGTGTCGCCACGTGCTCGAGCGAGGAGCTGGCGACCGCGGCCGGCGTCAACAGCGCCAAGCTGCGCAAGGACCTGTCCCACCTCGGGAGCTACGGCACCCGCGGTGTCGGCTACGACGTCGAGTACCTGCACTACCAGATCTCCCGCGAGATCGGCCTGACCGGCGACTGGCCCGTCGTCATCGTCGGCATCGGCAATCTGGGCCACGCCCTGGCCAACTACTCCGGATTCTCCTCCCGCGGCTTCCGCACCGTGGCCCTGCTGGACGCGGATCCGCTGCGGCACGGCACCGTCGTCGCCGGGCTCCGGGTCCGCAACTTCACCGATCTCGAGGAGATCGTGCGCGAGCACGGCGTCTCGATCGGTGTGATCGCCACGCCCGCCCATGCCGCACAGGACGTCTGCGATCGCATGGTCGCCGCCGGGATCAACAGCATCCTCAACTTCGCGCCCTCGGTGCTCACCGTGCCGGAGGGTGTCGACGTACGACGCGTCGACCTGTCCACCGAGCTGCAGATCCTCGCCTACCACGCCCACCAGAAGGTGGCCGAGGACGAGGAGGCGACCGCATGAGTGTGTTGATCGTGGGCGTCTCGCATCGTTCGGCGCCGGTCTCCCTGCTGGAGCGGGTCGCCTTCGACGACGACAACGCGGCCAAGCTGGTCAACGAGGTCTCACACGCCGACCACGTCAGTGAGGTCGCGCTGCTGACCACCTGCAATCGGTGCGAGGCCTATGCCGACGTCGATCGCTTCCACGGCTCCGTCGAGGTGATCGCGCAACTGCTCGCCGATCAGGCCGGCGTCGCCGCCGAGGACCTGCTGCCGCACCTCTACGTGCACTACGACGACGCCGCCGTCTCCCACCTCTTCTCGGTGGCGGCTGGCCTGGAGTCGATGGTCGTCGGTGAGAGCCAGATCCTCGGCCAGGTGCGCGATACCCTGCGGGTCGGGCAGTCGCTCGGCACCGTCGGTCCCGCGCTCAACGTGCTCTTCCAGCAGGCCCTCCGGG
>JASLCW010000379.1 GCA_030151765.1 Marmoricola sp. | reverse complement strand
CCCGAGTTCCGCTATTTCATGCACGAGCTCACCGAGGAGACCCACCACATCCAGATGTTCCAGGAGTTCACCAACCGGGTCTGCCCGGAGGTGAGCGGAGCACCCAAGTGGCTGATGCTGGCGATCCCGTGGGTGGCCCGGCTGGGCTCGCTGACCCCGGCCCTCTTCTTCGGGATCATCCTGGCCGGCGAGGAGCCGATCGACCATCTCCAAAAGGATGTCCTCCGGTACGGCGACCCGCACCCGCTGATGGAGCGAGTGATGGCGATCCACGCTGCCGAGGAGGCGCGGCACATCGGCTTCGCGCACGCGTGGCTCGAGGAACACGCCACCAACCTCGGCCCCCTCAGCCGCACGACCCTGGGCGTCCTGACCGCTCTCGCCATGCGACTCGGGTACGACGCCATCGTCATTCCGAGCGCAGCCGACCGGAAGACCATGGGCATGCCCGCGCATGTCGCACGCGAGATCTTCGGAACCACCGCGGCCAAGAAGGTGCGTCGCGATGTCTGCGCCGACGTACGCATGCTCTATCGACGGATCGGCATCCTCACCCCCACGACGCGATGGGCCTGGAAGGCGCTCGGCGTCGACGGTCGCCCCTCCCGCTATCGCGGCGAACTCGCGCACCCCTGAGCATCGGGGAGCCGGCGGCTCACTCCTTGTCGAGCCGCGCGGTCTCGTCCTCCATCGAGCGGGTCTCCTCACCCCCATCGATCGACCCGTGCTCCTCGGCCGTCTCGCGCTCGGGGTCGGGCGCTTCGTCCTGAACCGGGCTGGCGGCCACCTTGGTGCGCCCACCCGTGTGCAGTCCCTTGTTCTCGATGCCCATGCTTGCCTCCTCGGTCAACGCAGGTGTCGCCGCTCATCCCCCGCTCGATCGTCGATCACCGTCGTACGACGGGTGCGCTGGGCATTGGCGATCAGAGAGAGCACGATCGCCAGCGCGCCGGCCGCGATCAAGATCCAGCCCAGCGTGTGGTCGTTGACGAAGGACAGGTCGATCGTCACCGCGTCGAGCACCAGGATCAGACCGGCCACGAGCAGTACGACGCCCAGTCCGATAGCCATCGTCGGGTCCTTTCCGTCCGCGGGCGCACCTCACGCCCGTCGGGATGCAGGTGCCCAGAATCCGGAGAGGCAAACGGTGCTCAGCCGGCGATCGGCTCGCGGACCCGGACAGCCGCGGCGGTGAGCCGGGGCAGTCCGTGTCGCAGTTCCCCCTCGATCGTGCCCGCGAGCCGGTCGGCATCGGCGAGCGAGAGGCCGGGCCTGGCGACGACCTCGACCTCGGCCCGCAAGCTGTGCCCGCTCCAGCGCAGCCGGAGTTCGCCCACGCTCCCGACGCCGTCGACCTCCACGGTCGCGCGTCGGGCCTTCTCGACCAGCGCCGGATCGACGGCGTCCATCAGCCGGCCACCCACCTCCGCGACCGCGCCCTTGAGGATGCCGAGGATCGCCAGCGTGATCAGGATGCCGACGACGGGATCAGCAAGACGCCAGCCGAGCGCAGCGCCGCCGACGCCGAGCAGCACCGCGAGGCTGGTGATGCCATCGGTGCGGGCGTGCAGTCCGTCGGCGACCAGCGCGGCGCTGCCGATCCGCCGCCCGACGCGGATCCGGTACGACGCCACCCACTCGTTCCCGATGAAGCCGATGACGGCGGCGATCGCCACCACCCAGAGATGCCGGACGTCCTCGGGATGCACCAGCCGGCGGATCGCCTCGTAGCCGGCGAGCACGCTCGACAGGGCGATCATCGCGACGACGAAGACACCGGCCAGATCCTCGGCACGCCCGTAGCCATAGGTGAAGCGGTCGTTCGCCGTACGCAGTCCGAGCCGGAAGGCGAAGAGCAGCGGCACCGCCGTGAGCGCATCCGCGAAGTTGTGCAGCGTGTCTCCGAGCAGGGCGACCGAGCCGGACAGGACCACGACGACTGCCTGCGCGGAGGCAGTGGTCAGCAGGATCACCAGGCTCAGGTAGAGCGCCCGCCGGCCCTCACTCGTCGCCTCGAGGGCGTCGTCGACGAGATCGACACTGTCGTGCGAATGGGTGCCGAAGAGATCGCCCAGCCGATGACGCAGTCGCCCCGAGAGCGCGTGGTCGTGGTGATGCTCATGATCGTGGGCATGGACGGGCACGTCGCCAGTATCTGCGTAGTAACGCAGATATGCAACTCCGCAGGTAGTCTGGATCGCGTGCACACCGAACTCCCCGATTTCGAGATGCCCGAGGACGAACAGGTCGCCCTCGCCGCCGAGGCCTTCCGGCTACTCGCCGACCCCAATCGCATCAAGATCCTCTGGGCCCTCCTGCAGGGCGAATCGTCGGTCAACTGCCTGGCCGAGCTGATCGGCGCCAATCCCCCAGCCGTCAGCCAGCATCTGGCCAAGCTCCGTCTGGCCGGCCTGGTCAAACCACGCCGTGAGGGCACCTTCATGTATTACGCGGCCGCCGATGACCACGTCCGCGCGTTGCTCGACGAGGCCCTCCATCACGCCGATCACTTCGATCGCGGGCTGGAGGACACCGACGAGCACACGCATGGGCGCGCCCGCTGAAGGTCAGGCCAGGATCGGCACCAGGCCGACCGCGAAGACCACATAGAAGCCTGCGGCCACGGCGAGGCGTCCCGGGGTCAGTCGATGCCCCCGCATCGTCAGCAGGAGATAGACGATCGCGACCATCGTGATCAGGCCGGACCAGAGCAGCGCGCCGTCGAATTCCCAGCGGGTGAAGAGCAGACCGAGTCCGGACGGCACCGTCGCCTGGATCATCATCGCGCCGGAGATGTTGGCCAGCGCCAGCCGGGTCTTGCCCTGACGCACCCAGATCACCGCATTCATGATCTCGGGGAGCTCGGTGGCGATCGGCGAGAGCAGCAGCGCGGTCACGGCGGCGGAGAGACCGATCATCGGACCGATCGCGTCCAGTTGCCTCACGAAGAACTGCGACGCCACGAAGATCACCGCGAGCGTCGCCACGGTCTGCAGTACGACGGCCCACGTGGCGGGATTCGCCTTGCCGGGCTGGAGTTTCAGCGGCTCGAGCTCCTCGTGCTCGTCACCACCGTCGTCATCGCTGCGGATCTCGCGCCAGAAGTAGACCGCATAGGTCGCGAAGAAGAGCAGGCCGAGTGCGGGCTTGAAGGCGAAGGCCACCAGGCCGAGCGAGACTTTCACGACGAAGACCGGCAGGAACCACATCTGGTCCTTGGCGAGCCGCTTCATGTCGGCCGGCGTACCGACGGCTGTGGCCTTGCGCTTCTTGAGCAGCAGCATCACACCGGTGACGCCGTACGCCACCGTGGCCAGCGCGAGCGGGCCGCCCATCGCGGCACCGACACCGATGTCCTTCGCCTCGTCGGTCCCGCCGGTCGTGACGGCGACGAGGGTCACCACCGACTCGGGCAGCGCCGTACCGAAGGCGGCGAGGACGGTGCCGACCGCCATCTTGCCGACATTGAGACGTTCGCCCAGCCATTCGACGGCATTGACGAACCACTCGCACGACAGATAGATCGCGATCGCGCAGGCGATCAGCATGACGAAGTGGATCACGGTTCCGGTCCTTCTCTCCCGCATCAGCGGTTCGAGACCAACCGCGGGGAGCGGTCGCTTCGACCCGCCGACGCACAGCATCGACATTTGGGTCGAAGGTCTCGCCCACCCACTCACGTGAGCCCGGCCACCGGGAGCCGGAGCTCCAGTGTGTCGACGACCGGTGTTACAGGGCTACTCCCCTTCGCTGCCGAGAAGAGTAGCGGCCCGGCCGGAAAGCGCATAACGCAGCAGTACGACGTCATCGAGGGTCCGCGTCTCGAGCAGCCTGGCCCGCTCGGTCGAGCACCACTGATAGAGGCCGTCGTCGGTCCATCGGCGTGCGCGTGAATCCCCGACGAAGAAGGGCGCCACGGCCAGGTGCAGTTCGTCGACGATCCCCTCCGTCAGGAACTGGTGGTGCAGGGTGCCTCCACCTTCCACCAGGAGCCGGCGGACACCACGCTCGTGCAGGTCGGCGGCCACGCGGCTCATCACGATCGGCTCGCCGCCGTCGACGACGGTGGCCAGGTCGCCGAAGACAGTGCGCGCATCGGCAACGCGATCGCTCGGGCAGTAGACCAGCTTGGGCACGTCACCTGCCACGAAGAAGGCACTCTCCCGGTCCAGCTTGAGGTGCTCGGTGACGGTCACCTTCATCGGTGACCAGGCCAGGCCCGCCTTGCGTCGCCGGGCGATGCGCGCCTCCGAACGCACCAACAGGCGCGGGTCGTCGTTGCGGACCGTGGCCGCGCCGACCATGATCGCGTCACTCCCCGCACGCACGCCGTCGACCCGGTCGAGGTCGGCTGGACCCGAGAGCATCAGCCGCTCCTCACCGGCATCGTCCAGATAGCCGTCGAGGGTGATCGCGCACGAGAGGACCGTGTAGGGCAGCTTGCGCTCAGCCATCGACTGCCTCCCTCCGCGGCGCTCGCAGCACGACGACCAGGCCGGGCAGCGTGGCGACCAGCGCCAGGACGCCGTACGTCGCCGCCACCTGCACGCCCGTGCCGGCGCCGAGCCCGACGATCGAGAAGGCCCAGGCGGCGACACCCTCCCGCGGACCCCAGCCGGCCAGGCTGAGCGGGATCGATGCCCCGACGAGAACAACCAGTGCCACCGGCACCAGCCCCGCGGCCGCGCCCCACGAGACGACCGTGTGCGCGGCGATCACGAAGACCGCGATGTGGGCGCCGGTGGCCAGCACCGACGTGAGGACGACAAGGCCTGCGTCCGCTCGGGTCGAGAACATCGCGTGCAGGTCGCGGGCGATCGCCTCGCGCAGCCGCCGAGGCCCGACAGCCAGTACGACGCCGGCGACCAGCACGGTGGCGAGCAGCCCGGCCAGCCCGACGAGCGCGACCCGGCGGAGCGGGGCCGGCCCGAAGAGGAGCACGACGACCATCGCCACGGCCAGGCTCACTGCCTGTCCGCTGAAGCGCTCCCAGGCGACCCCGCGAAGACCACGCAGCCGCGGTGCCGCAGCCGTACCCTGAGCCAGCCCCCGGTGCACGTCGCCGGCGACCCCGAGAGGCAGCACCGAATTGAGGAACTGCGACCGGTAGTACCAGGCGATCGCTCGCCCCCACGGGATCCGATCGCCCAGGCCGGCCGCCACCAGGCGCCAGCGCCCGGCCGCGCAGACCGTCGCCAGTGCGGTCACGCACAGCGCCGCGACGACCTCACGGGGCGAGACCGCGGCCAGACCACGCACGAAGGGATCCACGCCCACTCTCGCCACCAGCGCGGCCAGCACCAGCACCGGGAGCAGGCTCCTCACGACGGCGCGGGTCACGTTCGAACCCGCTCGTCGAGGCGACTCAGGGCCGTGTCGACGGCCGCGACGGTCTGTTCCCACGTCGGCAGGTGGTGTCGCCGCTCCCCTACCCCAGCGCGCAGGCGCGTCCGCGCATCTCCGTCGGTGAGCCAGACCCGGAGTGCCGCGGCGAGTTCCTCGGGGTCCTCGGCTCGCACGAGTACGCCGGTTCCGCCGAGCGCCTCCCGTACGCCGCCGACCTCGGTGACGATCACGGGGAGCCCATGGGCGACGGCCTCGGTGATCGCCATCCCGTAGGTCTCGAACCGGGAAGCCGAGACCAGCAGATCGGCGTCCTCGTAGATCCCCTGCGACATCGGGCCTGTCCAGGTGATCCGGTCCGCGATCCCGAGCTTCCCGGCCCGGCGTCGTACCTCGGCGGCGAAGGAGGAGTCGATCTCCTCCGAGCCGACGAGTCGGCAGGTCCACGACAGATCGCCGATCAGCCCGAGTGCCTCCACCAGCAGATCCTGGCCCTTGACGGCCGTCACCGCGCCGACGCACAGCAGTCGGTGTCCATCGGCGGCGGGCGCGGTCGGCGGTGCGGCTCCGGTGCCCGGCAGCGCGACACTGACCGGCATCTGCCCATAACGGCTGCGCCACCAGCGGGCGCTCCACTCGCTCGTCACCACGACGTGGTCGACCAGGTCGGCGACCTGTCGCTCGGACGGACTCCCGGCCGGCAGGTGCACCAACAACACCAACCGGAGCCGACTTGCCGGTGACTCCAGCGCTGACGCGGCCGCCGAGCCGATCAGACCGTCGAGGACGACCAGCGCATCGTCCGGCATGTCGTCGAGTGACTGCGCGAGCCGCGCGTCGTCACCCGCGACGTGTTCGCGCACCGTCCAGCCGAGGGCCCGGAGACCCGAAGCGAGCTCACGGTCATAGCGATTGCCCCCGCTCGGCCGCGACGGATCGTCGATGTCATGGGGCCAGACCAGGTCGACCGCGCGCGTCATGTCGTCCTCACTGCCCGGGTGTAGCTCGCCCACGCGAAGGGCGACTCGTGCAGCGTGATCGCCAGCGTGTGCACCTGATCCGCCGGCCCGAGAGCTCCTGCCTGCAGGCGCTCGGCGAGCCGGTCGGCGATGATCCGCGCGATCGTCTCCGTCGTCGTGTTCACCCCGGCGAGCTCGGGGACATCGTCGAGATTGCTGTAGTTCCAGGCGGTCAGGACCTCATGCAGGACCTCACCGGCGCGGCCGAGGTCCACGACGATGCCGTCATCGTCGAGGTGTTGCGCCGAGAAGCTCGCGTCCACGACGTAGGTCGCACCGTGCAGTCGCTGTGCCGGACCGAAGACCTCGCCGCGCAGGCTGTGGGCGATCATGATGTGGTCGCGAACGGTGACGGTGAACATCAGCGCTCCTCGTAGTCGATGGTGTGTGCGAGTTCTGCGGACAACTGCCCACCGGCCATGGCGGCCATCGTGGCGGGCAGGTCGTCGAAGGCCGAGCGTCCGGTGAGCAGCGCGTCGAAGACCGGGTCGCGCAACAGGTCCAGGGCCAGCAGGAGCCGGTCGGCATGGCTGCGTCTCTGTGCCCGCACCGGCGACACCGTCCCGACCTGGCTGGCGCGCAGGTTGATCCGTCGCGCGTGGAAGGCGCCGCCGAGATCGATCTCGACACGGCTGTCGCCGTACCAGCTCAGTTCGAGAAGCATTCCGTCCGTGGCGAGCAGGCCCATTGCCGTCCGCAAGCCGGCCGTGCTCGCGCTCGTGTGTACGACGAGATCCAGCTCGCCCGGCGCGGACTCGGGCGTCGCGAAGGACACCCCCAACATGTCTGCGATCGCCACTCGCGAGGCATCGATGTCGACCAGGGTCACCGTGGCACCGGGGATCCGCGCGGCCAGGACTGCCACCGCGCAACCGACCATCCCGCCACCAACGACCGCGATGCGATCGCCGACGAGAGGCGCCGCGTCCCACAACGCATTGACCGCCGTCTCGACCGTCCCGGCCAGCACCGCACGACGAGCCGGTACCTCCGCCGGCACAGGGTGCACCGCGCTCGCCGGCACGACGTACGCGCTCTGATGCGGGTGCAGGCAGAAGACCGTCCGCCCGAGCATCTCCTCGGGCCCGGCCTCGACCACGCCGACATTGAGGTAGCCGTACTTCACCGGCCCCGGGAAGTCCCCCTCCTGGAAGGGAGCCCGCATCGCGCTCCACTGGCCGGACGGCACCCGGCCGTGGTGGACGAGCATCTCGGTGCCCCTGCTGATCGCCGAATGCAGCGTGCGGACGAGGACCTCGTCGTCACGAGGATCCGGTACGACGGCCTCGCGGATCTCCCCCACGCCAGGCTCTCGCAGCCAATAGGCACGCGCCCGCAACACCACGCGACCTGCCTCCTCTCCCTGACTCACCTCGCATTTGAACCGGACGACGCCTGTGTCCGTAACTGGACTGGGAGTCCCCGGAGGGCCTATCCCTGAACACGGAGGTGACATGCGAACGGTTCAACGCTGGCCCATGACAGGCCTGGCCGTCCAGACCGGACTGCTGCTCGCGCTGGCCCTGACCGTCGGCGCGAGCACCCGCGGAATCGTGTTCGCCGCCCTGGCCGCGCTCGCCGTCGCGGGTGGCCTCGCCGCCGGGCTGGCCCGATCCGGCACCGTCTCCTTCGGCCCCGCCAATGCGATCACCCTGACCCGGGTCAGCCTCACCGTCGGCGTAGCGGCCCTCGTCCCGCTCGCCGGCTCGGACCACACGAGCCGCTGGACGATCGTGCTCCTCTCCGGCGTCGCGCTGCTGCTCGACCTCGTCGACGGCCGGGTGGCTCGCGCGACCAAGTCGGTCACCGCGCTCGGAGCACGCTTCGACATGGAGAGCGACGCGCTGCTGATCCTGCTGCTCAGCCTGGCCGTCTTCGGCGAACTCGGCTGGGGCGGCGCCTGGGTGCTGCTGATCGGCCTGGCCCGCTATCTGCTCTGGCTCGCCGAGCGCGCGGCACCCTGGCTGCGCAGGCCCACACCCTCACGACAGTGGGCCAAGGTCGTGGCCGCCCTCCAGGGCATCCTCCTGACGGTCGCGTGCAGCCGGGTGCTGCCGATCGGACCGACGCTCCTGCTGCTCGCGACCGCCCTGCTGCTGCTCGTGGAATCCTTTGCCTGGCAGGTGCGCTGGCTGGCACGCCATCGCACGGAGGCCGAGCGCCGCCCGGTGGGCGCACTGACCGCTGCCGCCGCGATCCTGGTCTGGGCGGCGCTGGTGATGCCCGACAGGAGCACCGGACCGTCCGCCTCCGGTCTGCTCCGGATACCGATCGAGGCCGCGGCCGGACTGGCGGTGCTGGTCGCACTGCCACGACGCCTCCGCCGACCGGTCGCGGGACTTGCGGGCGTCGTACTGAGTGCGGTCCTGGTGCTCAAGGTCTTCGACCTCGGCTTCACCGACGCCTTCGACCGGCCCTTCGATCCGCTCAGCGATTGGTACTTCTTCGGTCCGGGCATCGGTCTGCTCAGCGATTCGGTGGGCCATCGGGAGACGCTGATGATCGTCAGCGCAGCGGTGGCACTGATCGTCGTCACCGTGGCGGTGCTGCCGCTCTGCCTGATCCGCTTGGGCGGAGCAGCGCACCGCGAGCCGCGTCGTACGCTCGCCTCGGCCGCGGGGATCGCCCTCGCATGGGGGCTCGCCGCGACGACCGGCCTCGACCTCGGCACCGGCGCCCCGGTGGCCTCCTCATCGACGACGGCGCAGGCGGTCAGCGAGGTCACTCGCCTGCGCGGCGACATCGCCGACCGCGCCGCCTTCCGACAGACGCTCGCGCACGACCCGTACGACGCGACCCCGCCCACACTGAAGGCCCTGCGTGGCAAGGATGTTCTCCTCGTCTTCATCGAGAGCTACGGACGTGTCGCGGTCCAGGGTTCGGACTTCTCGGCAGCCGTCGACGCGGAACTCGACCGCGGCACCGCACGGCTCGCTGCCGCCGGACGCTGGCGAGCGCCTTCCACGATGCCTGCTGGCGCACGGTCCTGGACGTCCCCTCCAACGCCGGCCCGTGGCCTGAGGGGCGAGATTTCTACCGCTTCGACAAGCAGTACGACGCCGCCAACGTCGCCTACCGCGGACCGAGGTTCAGCTATGCGACGATGCCCGACCAGTACTCCCTGGCCGCCTTCCGCCGCCTCGAACTCACGCCTCGTCCGCGCCGACCCGTCATGGCGGAGATCGACCTGGTCTCGAGCCACACCCCGTGGACCCCGCTACCGCGGTTCATCCCGTGGAGCAAGGTCGGCGACGGTACGTCGTACGCGGGGATGCCGGCGGAGGGCATGACTCCGACCGAGGCCTTCCGCGATCCCGAGACCGTCAAGCAGCTCTATGGCCGTTCCATCATCTACACCTGGCAGAGCCTGGTCTCCTTCCTCACCCACTATCGCGACCCGAATCTCGTGGTGATCGCGCTCGGCGACCACCAGCCGCACAGCGAGATCAGCGGGAGCGGCTCGGATCACGACGTACCGATCACCGTCATCGCCCATGACCCGCGCGTCACGAAGGCGATCGCGGGCTGGCACTGGCAGGCAGGCCTGCTCCCGCAACCCGATGCGCCCGTCTGGCGCATGGATCGTTTCCGTGATGCCTTCTTCGCCGCCTACGACCGGGATTGAACCGGTGTCCGACAGGGGCCGTGTCAGGAGGTGAAGCCAGGCGCCGCCGAGCGCCCCACCGACCGTGAACGGAGTCCCCCATGAGAATCCGCCTCATCACCGCGATCGCCGTACTCGTCTCCGCAGCCATCCACCTGCGGCTGTGGGACACCGTCTTCAAGCACCAGCATGTCGTCGGCCCGGCCTTCCTGGTCAACACGGTCGCGGGTGTGGTCATCGCGATCCTGCTGGTCGGCTGGCGCCATTGGATCCCGCTGCTGCTCGCCTTCGGCTTCGGCGTCTGCACGCTGGGCGCCTTCGTCATCGCCGCGACCGGCGGCCTGTACGGCGTCCACGAGCACTGGCGCGGAGGCTATGTGTGGGTCGCTGCCATCAGCGAGGTCGTCGCCGCCCTCAGCGCACTCGTTGCCGCGCGGACCGAAAACTCTACGCCTGGAACCAGGACTCGCGCATGACCCAGCGAGGTCATGCATTCCTGACTCGGACGGAGAAACGTGGATGCGTTTCCCCACCCTTTTCTCGGGCACGTCCGGAAGGAAGGAATGATGTCTCGTACATTCAGGAAGTTGGGGGTGCTCGTCGCGACGTCCAGTCTCGTCGCGCTCGTCGCCTCCACCAGCGCACCCGCCGATGCGGCCGGGCATGCGCGCACGCACCCTCGCACGTGGACCGTCCAGGTCGGCTCCCAGTCAGCAAGTGGCTCGGTCCAGGGCATGAACTACGGCCCCGGCACCATCTGGATCAACAAGGGCGACACCGTCCGCTGGGTCGCGAAATCGATGGAGATCCATACCGTGAGTTTCCTCGACAAGAGTCACCCGCTGGCGCCCTTCTCCCCGGCGACGGCGTACATGACGACGCAGACGCCGCAGCACTCGATCAAGCATCCCGGCCAGTTCCGCAATTCCGGGATCCTCGACACGATGCCGGCCAAGGGTGAGTACCGCACCTATTCACTGCGCTTCACCGGAACCGGCACCTTCCAGTACGTCTGTTACGTGCACGGCAAGGCGATGATGGGCACGGTCGTCGTACGGAAGGCGGGCAGCAAGTACCGCTTCACCCAGGCGCAGTACAACCAGCAGGCCAAGGTGGCGGGCAATGCGGTCATCGAGCACGGGCTCAAACTGTGGGACAGCGCCATGGGCGCCTCGAACTCGATGCACGTGTACGTCGGTGCCGCGGACATGCAGGCCATGGTGATGAGGTTCATCAGCGGCAACATCACCGTTCACGCCGGTGACACGGTCACCTTCGACATGAGCAAGAACATGGTCCCGGTCCCGCACACCGTGACCTTCGGAACCGAGCCGGCCAATCCTGCAACCACGGTCGGGGATCCGACCGACTACCAGGGTGGCAACCTCAGCTCCGGTGTCCTGCTGCCGCCGCACTTCGGCCCGCCCGGCAGTTCAACCTTCGCCGTCACCTTCAACAAGGCCGGCACCTGGCACTACACATGCATGTTCCATGACCAGATGGGCATGAGGGGCACGGTGACCGTGCTCAACAACCCCGTCTGACCAGGGCCTCTCAGCCCGCGAGGTGGGCGCCGAGGGCATCCAACAGGCCCCGGCTGCCCGCCTCGCGATTGGGCGCATCCGCCTCGAACCGGTCGAAGAAGACGCCGTGCTCGACATGGGTGAACCGGGTACCCGCGTCGCTCGGCTCGAACTCGAAGGAGGCCACCGACGTGGACATGTGGACGCCGTCGAGCCACATGTCGTACGTCGTGACGATGCGGTTGTTGTCGACGATGTCGGTGTAGGTGCCGACATAGCGCGAGAGCGGGCCGTCGTGGAAACGACCCTCGGCGATGTCCCGGCCACCCACGCGGAAGTCGAAGGTCCACTCGCCGGTCTCGTACGTGTCGGCGGAGCCGAACCAGGCCATTTTCTCCTCCTCCACCGCGAAGGCGGCCCAGACCCGGTCCACGGGAACGGGATAGTCGCGGGTCAGGGTGAAGCCGGCGCGGGCCAATCGGCGTTCGTTCGTCATGGCGCGGCCTATCGCGTGAAGGTGACGTGGATGGTGCCGCTCTCGGCGACCTCCGTGGTCACCGCATGAGTGAGGTCGAGGCCGCGCAGGTCGTCCCACAGGCGCGTGCCCCGGCCGAAGATCATCGGCGCGATCGCCACGTGCAGGTCGTCGACCAGCCCGGCAGCAAGGAAGGCGCGGGCGGTACCGGCTCCGCCGCCGACCCGGACGTCGCGGTCCCCCGCCGCCTCGATCGCCTCGGCGAACACCTGCTCGATCGGGGCATTGCGGAAGTGGAAGGTGGTCCCGCCCTCCATCGGAATGGACGGTCGCGGCGCCGTACTCGTGAGGACGTAGACGGGCGCCTCGAAGGGCGGTCGGTCACCCCACCAGCCCTTCCAGTCCGCGTCGTCAGGGAAGGAATGGAAGCCGAACATCGCGGCGCCCATGATCTCGGCGCCGACACCCTCGAAGTAGGCGGCGGCGTACTTGTCGTCGATGCCGGTGGTGCCTTCGCCGCTGGTGTCACCGAGCACGCGACTGCGGAAGGTGCGAGTGCCGGCGTACGCCGCCGTCATCCGCGCCCAGTCCACCCCCATCGGATTCTCAGCGGTCTGGTCACCGGAGGCGATGCCGTCCAGCGAGATGTTCAGGTCGATGCGAACGCGGGTCATGTCAGTTCTCCTTCGAGTTGGTCCGGGTCAGGTGGATGCTCAGGCGATCTGCCTGGCGTTCGGCCGGGGTGCGCTGCTCCCCGAGCCACAGGTGCAGGACGTCGAGCGCACCCGGTCGCAGGCTGACCGTGCGCACCCGCCCGTGCTTCTCCGACGTGACCACTCCGGCGTCCTCGAGGACGCGCAGGTGCTGCATCAGCGAGGGCAGCGCCATCGAGAAGGGCGCCGCCAACTCGGACACGACCGCCGGCGACTTCGCCAGTCGCTCCACGATCGCCCGGCGGGTGGGATCCGCAAGTGCGCGGAGCACGCCGTCGAGCTCGTCGTGATACTTAGGCACATGCCTAACTGTTGCTCAACGAGCGACCCCCGTCAACCTCAGACATCGATGTCTGTCAATATCGATGCATGTCGAAGTCATTGATCGAACTGACTCCGGTCGAAGCGGTCGCCTGCTGCTCTCCCCTGACTCGAGAGCCGCTCTCCGCGGAGGCGGCCGAAGGCATAGTGCCGCTGGTCAAGGCGCTCGCGGATCCGGTGCGGCTGCGGCTGCTCTCGCTGGTCGCCTCCCACGAGGACGGCGAGGCCTGCGTCTGCGATCTCAACGACGCCTTCGAGCTGTCCCAGCCGACGATCAGCCATCACCTCAAGACCCTTCACGAGGCGGGACTCCTCGACCGCGACAAGCGCGGGGTGTGGGTCTACTACCGAATCAACACCAGCGCACTCGGCGACCTGGCCACCCTCCTCGGTGGCGTCACCGCATGAACCTGACGCTCGTTCGCCGGGCGGCCGCGGAACTGCTCGGCACCGCCTTCCTGGTCGCGGCGGTCGTAGGTTCCGGAATCGCGGCGCAGCGGCTCTCGCCGGGCGATGTCGGGCTCCAGTTGCTGGAGAACAGCATCGCGACCGGCGCCGTACTCGTCGCCCTGATCCTTGCCTTCCAGCCGGTGTCGGCGTCGTTCAATCCGGCGGTGACGTTGGCCGAGCGAGTCCTGCGACGGATCACCACGCGGGACGCGCTTGCTCTCGTCGCCGCGCAGATCGTCGGCGGACTGCTGGGCGCGGTCGTCGCGAACCTGATGTTCGATCTGCCGGCCGTGGCGATCTCCGGGCACGACCGCAGCGGCGGCGGTGTCCTGCTCGCGGAGGCCGTGGCGACCTTCGGGCTGGTCCTGGTGGTCTTCGGCGCCCTTCGCTCGGAGCGGATCGAAACCGTCGCGTACGCCGTCGGTGGCTACATCGCGGCGGCGTACTGGTTCACCAGCTCCACCAGCTTCGCCAATCCGGCCGTGGCTCTCGCGCGGACACTCACCGACAGCTTCGCCGGCATCGCGCCAGGATCGGTGACCGGCTTCGTGCTCATGCAGTTGCTCGGTGGCGCGCTCGGTACGGCGACCGTCCGTCTGCTCCACCCCCAGGAGGATGCCCCATGACTGATCGCCCGACCGTCCTCTTCGTCTGCGTGCACAACGCCGGCCGCTCCCAGATGGCCGCCGGCTATCTCCAGCATCTGGCCGGCGACCGCATCGAGGTCCTCTCCGCCGGGTCCGCTCCCGCCGAACAGATCAACCCCGTCGCGGTCACCGCGATGGCGGAAGAGGGCATCGACCTCGCGGGCCGACAACCGACGGTGCTGACCGAGTCCGCCGTCCGGACGGCCGATGTGGTCATCACCATGGGCTGCGGCGCCGCCTGCCCCTTCTAGCCCGGCAAGCGCTACGAGGACTGGGTCATCGACGACCCTGCCGGACAGGACCTCGACGCCGTCCGCCCCATCCGCGACGAGATCCGCCGGCGCGTCGAAGCCCTGATCGCCGACCTCACCTGATCCGCCCACCTAGGGGGTGCGGGTGGCGAAGCCCCCGCCCGCGCGGCGAAGCCGCGCACAAATGACGAGACGACGTGGCTCGCGCAGTCCGCGAGCACACGCCGCCCAGAGTCTCGTGGAGCTGCGGGGAATCGAACCCCGGTCCTAGAGCACCGACCCAGGTCTTCTACGGGTGTAGTCCGCAAAGGCGCTTTTCTCGGCCCCGGCGCTGGCACGGACACGTGCGCCGACGGGCTCAGCCGGGATTAAGTCCCGATCAACCCTCCCGACGGGGGTCGATCAGCAAGTCCTCTGAATGAGGCCTGGGTCCGGGACGAGGACGGATGCCCGGTCAGACCCTTCGATCACTGCTCAGGCAGCGAGAGCGAAGTCAGTGCTCTTAGAGTTGGCACTTATGGTTTTCCAGCGAACGTTTACGAGATGACGCTGGCTTCTCGACCCGCTTCTCCTGGGACTAGCGTCCCCAGTCGAAACCAATCAGCCCCTCTTGAGTTGTACGACGCCAGTCTAACCGGCGCCGCGGACAGGATCATCCCGGTTTCTCCGCGGAGCCCTTCCATCAGGCCTCGAGGAAGGCCAGTACGGCGCGGACCCTCCGATGCGTCCCGCCGTCGTCCTCGATGCCGAGCTTGCCGAGGACGGCCCGCATGTGTGCCTCCACCGTCCGCTCGGACAGGCGGAGGTTGGCGGCGATCGCACTGTTGGACCGACCTTGCGCGACCAGGCCCAGCACCTCCTGCTCCCGGCCGGTGAGCGCCCGCAACTGGTCCGGCGCCGCCTGGTCGCGGACCAGCGCCCGGACCAGCTCGGGGTCGAGCGCCGAGCCGCCGTCCGCGACGCGCCGGAGCGCACCGTCGAACTCGGCGAGGTCGAGGACCCGGTCCTTGAGCAGATAGCCGAAGCCCGGCTCCCCGAGCAGGTCGCGGCAGTGCCGGAACTCGATGTGCTGCGAGAGCAGCAGTACGGCGACCTCGGGATGCTCCTCGCGGATCCGGGCAGCCGCGATCGCCCCGTCCGAGTCGCCGCCCGGAGGCATCCGAATGTCGACGATCGCGACCGTCGGCGGATCGAGGCTCACCCGCCGGAGGAGTTCGTCCGCATCGGCCGCGACCCCGATCACCTCGTGGCCGTGCTCGACGAGCAGGCGCACCAGTCCCTCACGGAAGAGCAGAGAATCGTCGGCGACCAGCAACCGCATCAGATCACCGCCACGATCGTCGTACCTTCGCCGGACACGCTGTCGACCTCGAGGCTGCCGTCCACCGAGAGCACCCGATCGCGCAGCGCAGGGAGATCGGCATCGTAGGCCACGCCACCGACCCCGTCGTCGCGGACGGTGACCCGGACCCGCTCGCCATCAGCACGTACGGCGACATCGACCCGCTCCGGCCGGCCGTGCTTGAGGGAATTGGCGACGGCCTCGGCGAC
>JASLCW010000378.1 GCA_030151765.1 Marmoricola sp. | reverse complement strand
GGCGTCCGGAAGCCTTCGCGTCGCTTGTACGAGATCGGATGCGAGCGCCTCGGCGTCGATCCGACCGAGGTCGTCATGGTCGACGACCTCGCCCAGAACATCGTCGCCGCCGAGCGTCTCGGCATGGGCGGCGTCGTGCATCGCACTGCCTCGCAGACCGCGAGTGAGCTCGATCAGCTCCTCGGACGGTCGCCGGCCTGATCCCGCGCCGGTGGGCAGTGCGCTGTCTCCTCGGGAGCAGCACCGATAACACCTCAACAGCTCCATCCACAGCGTCACCTTCAAGCACGACCGAGGGTGAGGTCGCCCGGCCACGCCCTGAACACCCCGTTGAAACACCTCGTCGACCCGATCGGGCGACGACTCTCTCCAGGAGGACAGATGAATCTTCGACGCATCGTCGGCGCCTTCGCGGCAGTCATGGCTCTCATGGCTGCCACGGCGTGCGGCAGTAGCGGATCGGGCGGATCCGGCGCCGCCGACGGCAAGTACACGATCGGCATCGTGAAGTTCGCCTCGAGTGACCAGACATCGGAGGCGGCGATCGCGGGCTTCCAGGCCTATGCCGCGAAGCAGGGCTGGAAGACCAGCACTGTCGATCCTCAAGGTGCGGTCGACAAGGCGAATGGCGCGATGCAGGACTACGTGCAGAAGAAGGTCGACCTGATCGTGACCGCCGTCTTCGACAGCAAGACCCTGACGGCCGGCGCACAGGCTGCCAAGGCGGCCGGCATCCCGGTCGTGTCGATCTCGGGCGGCACCGCCGACGGCATCACCGCCAATCTCGACGCGGGCGTCTCGAACGGCAAGCCCGTGGCGGAGCAGCTGGTCAAGGACATGAAGGGCACCGGCGACCTCCTGGTCCTCGGATACAAGAGCGGCCTGCCCTGCATCGGCCGTGAGCAGGCCCTCGATGACGCGCTCAAGGGCACCAGCATCAAGATCACTCGCAACGAGGTCCCGATCCCGGGTCAGGTCGAGGCGAGCACGCAGTTCGCTCAGGCGTGGTTGGCCAAGCACCCGAAGGGCAGCGGCAATCTCGCCGTCTGGGGCTGCTTCGACGACCCGGCACTGGGCGCGATCGCGGCCATCAAGGCCGCCGGTCGTCACGACGTCCTTGTCTACGGCATCAATGGGCAGCCGGGTGCGATCAACGCCATCAAGGCCGGGGACATGCGCGCGACGGTCTACCTGCTGGCCAAGGAGGCAGGTGAGAACTTCGCGAAGCTCGTCCCCGACTTCGTCAAGGGCGGCGTGAACGCCGCTCCCCGTGAGGTGGAGCTGACCAATGTCCTGGTGACGACGGACAACATCGACCAGTTCCTCGCGAAGTACCCGAACGCGACGAAGTAGTCGGCCCGGAACACGTCCTCCAGGGCCGAGCCCTGGGTTATCGAGGAGGAGCTCGCATGACCGAAACGACAGCTCTCGACGACTTGTCGGTAGCCGGGTCGTCCGCGCAGAACTGCCTGGAGATGTCCGGGATCTCCAAGCAGTTCGGCGGACACCGGGCGCTGGAGGACGTGTCCATCTCGCTGGCCCCGGGTCGGGTGCTCGCCTTGTGTGGCGCCAACGGCGCCGGCAAGTCGACGCTCGTCCGGATTCTGGCCGGTGCTGAGTCGGCCGACGCCGGCACGATCGCCGTGCACGGATCGGAGGTGACGATCCAGGCACCCAAGGACGCCACCCGGCTCGGGCTGAGCTTCATCCACCAGGAACTGAACCTGGTCCCGAAGTTTACGGCCCTGCAGAACATGGCCATGGGCGCCGAACACACACGGCGGACCGGCGTACTCGACATGCGCGGCCTGCGTCGCAAGGCGCTGGAGGTGCAGGACCGGATCGGATATCGCGTCCCGCTGGACGCGGCGGTCGAGGACCTCGCGGTCTCCGACAGGTGGATGGTCTCGCTCGGCCGGTCGTTGATGCGTGACGCTCGCATCGTCGCCATGGACGAGCCGACGGCCTCCTTCACGAAGGAGGAGGCCGAGCGGCTCTACCGGATCATCGACGAACTCACCGCGGACGGTGTCGGGATCATCTACATCTCACATCGTCTCGAAGAGGTACTGCAGGTCGCCGACGACGTGACGGTGCTGCGCAATGGCCGCCTCGTCGGCAATTTCGCGGCAGCGGAGCTGGACGTACCCGGGCTGACCCGGCACATCGTCGGCCGGGACGTCGCCGAGGTGACCCATCGGGCGACCGAGACCGACCCGACCGAGGCGCCCGAGCTGCTGAGGGTCGAGGGGCTCACCCGCGAGCCACGGGTGCGCGATGTGGGCCTGACGGTCCATCGGGGCGAGATCCTCGGCGTCGCCGGCCTCGTGGGTGCCGGGCGCACGGAGCTCGCCCGGCTGCTGTTGGGGGCCGATCAGGCCGGCTCAGGCACCATGACCCTCGACGGCAGGCCCTACCAGCCGAAGTCGCCGTACGACGCCATCAAGGCCGGCGTCGCGCTGGTCCCCGAGGAACGCCGCTCGCAGGGTCTGATCCTGCGCAATTCGGTCGCTTCCAACCTCGGCATGGCATCGATGCGCGACCCGCGGAAACGTGTCGGGACCTACAGTCCGCGTCGTGCGGTGAAGATCGCCCGGGAAGCGGTCGCGCGGTTCGGTATCAAGACCAACTCGGTCGCCGAGGTCGTCGGCGAACTGAGTGGCGGCAATCAGCAGAAGGTCGTGGTCGGCAAGTACGTCCTCGCCGGCCCCAAACTGCTGATCCTCGACGAGCCGACCGTCGGTGTCGACGTGGGTGCCCGCAGCGACATCTACGACATCATCCGCGATCTCGCCGCCGGCGGAACCTCGATCGTCGTCATCTCGAGCGACTTCGAGGAACTGGCGATCTGCGATCGCGTGCTGGTGATGCGCGAAGGAAGCATCACCGCCTCTGTTCCGGCCGCGAAGGCCACCAAGGACCACCTGACCTCGCTCTGCTTCGGCGTCACAGAACAGGAAGCCTCATGACCACTGCGACTCTCGACTCCCCGGCCCTTCCCACACGCCCGACCGGTGCGCGTGTCTGGAAGTGGTTCGGCAGGTACGGCGCGCTCCTCGTGCTCGCGATCCTCGTGATCACCACGAGCATCCTCGAGCCGACCACCTTCGCCACGTGGGACAACTTCATCAACATCCTCAACCAGAGCGCGCTGTCGGCGATCATCACCATGGGGCTCACGTTCGCTCTGGTGACCGGCGAGTTCGACCTCAGCATCGGCAATGTCGCCAGCCTCTCCGGCGTCGTGACGCTGACGACGATGGTCGACAAGGGCATCAGCATCCCGGTCGCCCTGCTTCTCGCGGTCGTGATCGGCGCCGTTCTGGGCCTGGTCAACGGACTGGTCGTGACGATGATGAATGTCAATGCACTCGTCGCCACGCTGGGTGTCGGCACGGTTGCGGTCGGTATCAACTACGCGGTCGCGGGAGGCCTCCCCGTCGGCTTGCCGAACCCGGCCCATTTCATTCAGCTGACGCTCGGCCGCTTCCTCGGGATCCCGTATCCCGTCTACATGATGTTCGGGCTCGCGGCCGTGCTGTGGTTCATCCTGAACCGGACGGTTCTCGGGCAGTCGATGCAGGCCGTCGGTGGGAATCCCGTCGCCGCACAGCTCTCCGGCATCAGGGTCAATCGCGTCCGGGTCTTCGCCTTCGTGATCTGCGGCATCTGCGCGGCGCTCACGGGTGTCCTGCTCGCCTCGCGGACCGGCAGCGCCGCCGTCTCGGGTGGAGACTCCTACCTCCTCGCAGCCTTCGCGGCCGCCTTCTTCGGCTCGGCGGTGCTGCGCGACGGCGAGTTCCACATCATCGGGACCCTCGTCGGCGTGATCACCGTCTCGGTCGGCTTCAATGCCATCGCCCTGATCGGCCTGGAGACCTACTGGCAGTACCTCTTCCAGGGCTTGCTGCTGATCCTCGGTGTCGGCGTTGGTTCGGTGGCTCGTCGACGTGCTGCGGCAGCCTGATATGAACCTGAATTCAAATTCAGATACGATGGCCGCATCATGACCGACCATGGTGAGCAACTCGTCCTGACGGAGCGGCACGGCGCCGTACTCCTGGTCACCTTCAACAGGCCGGCCCGCCTCAATGCCTGGACGGACGCACTCGAGGACCAGTACTTCGACGTCCTCGAAGCGGCCGAGGCCGACGCTGAGGTCCGGGCGATCGTGGTGACGGGGGCCGGCCGCGGCTTCTGCGCAGGTGCCGACATGGACGACCTCGCGGCGGCGCCCGAAGCCACGGACGCGGATCTCGACCGGGTGCGGCCGCGCCATCTCCCGCTGACCATCCGCAAGCCGGTGATCGCCGCAGTCAACGGAGCCGCTGCCGGACTCGGATTCGTGGAGGCGCTCTACTGCGATGTGCGCTTCGCCAGCCCAGAGGCACTCTTCCTCACCACCTTCGTGCGGCGCGGCCTGATCGCCGAGTACGGCGCTTCGTGGCTGCTCCCGCGGATCGTCGGGCGCAGCCGCGCGCTCGACCTGCTGGTCTCGGGCCGGCGGGTCGGTGGTGAGGAGGCCTACCGGATCGGCCTGGTCGACCATCTGGTCCCGGCGGCCGAACTGCTCCCGGCGGCGATCGCGTACGCCGACGAACTCGCCACGTCCTGTTCGCCGTGGTCGATGGCCATGATCAAGGGCCAGATCACCCTCGATACGGACCGCTCCTTCGCTGCTGCCGTCGACGACGCCGACGCACTGATGCGGAAGTCCTTCCGCGGAGTCGACATCGCCGAAGGCGTCGCGAGCTTCACCGAACGCCGTACTCCGAATTTCGTACCCCTACCCCACAAGGAGATCTGATGGATTTCGCACCCAGCCCGCGGGCCCTCGAGTACCAGGAGAAGCTCCTGGAGTTCATGGATCAGTACATCTATCCGGCTGAGCCGATCTATGCGGCACAGATGGAGGAGTCGGGCAATCCGAACTTCCACCCGCCGATCCTCGAGGAGCTCAAGACCGAGGCGAAGAAGCGCGGCCTCTGGAATCTCTTCCACCCGCACGAGGACGAAGCCTGGGGTTCGCCCGGGCTCAGCAATCTCGACTACGCGCCGCTCGCCGAGATCATGGGGCGCAGCCCTTACATCGCACCCGAGGCGATGAACTGCAACGCGCCGGACACCGGCAACATGGAGGTGCTGCAGCTCTTCGGCACCGACGAGCACAAGGAGAAGTACCTCAAGCCGCTGCTGGCCGGCGAGATCGCCTCCGCCTTCTGCATGACCGAGCCGGCCGTGGCGAGCTCCGACGCGACGAATGTCCAGCTCAGCATGGATGCCGACGGCGACGAGTACGTCCTGAACGGTCGTAAGTGGTTCGCATCGAATGCGCTGCACGCCAACTGCAAGGTGCTCATCGTGATGGGCAAGACCGATGTCAACGCCGCCACCCATCGCCAACAGTCGATGATGGTCGTCCCCATCGACACGCCTGGTGTGACCATCGTCCGCGGTCTTCCGGTCTTCGGCTACATGGACCGCGAAGGCCATGCCGAGATCATCTTCAAGGACGTACGGGTGCCCAAGACCGCGCTGCTGGCGCAGGAGGGCGATGGCTTCATGATCAGCCAGGCTCGACTGGGCCCGGGCCGCATCCACCACTGCATGCGGTCGGTCGGTATGGCCGAGCGTGCCCTCGACCTGATGATCGCGCGCGCCCAGAGCCGGACCACCTTCGGTGAGCCGGTCGCCAATCGCTCCAACATCCAGGACTGGATCGCCGAGGCGCGGATCGAGATCGAGATGATCCGGCTGCTCACGCTCAAGACCGCCTGGCTGATGGACACCGTGGGCAACCAGAAGGCGCGCATCGAGATCGCGGCGATCAAGGTGGCCGCTCCGCAGGTCGCCCTGAAGATCATCGACCGGGCCATTCAGGTCCATGGTGGCGGCGGCATCACCGACGACTTCCCGCTCGCCAGCTTCTACGCCCACCAGCGGACCTTGCGTCTGGCGGACGGCCCCGACGAGGTGCACAAGCGGACGATCGCCCAGGTCGAGCTGCGTCGCATCGAGCCGGAGTGGGCCCGGAAGTGATCGCGGACGCGGCATCGCAAGGCTGAAGCGATGACTGTCACGAGCGACATCGCGGTCGATCTCGATGCACTGGCGACGCTGTTGAGCGCCGGTGGCATCGAGGTCGCCGCGCCGCTCGGCGCGAGAAGGGTCGGGCTCGGCCAGTCCAACCTGACCTATCTCGTGACCGATGCGAGCGGTCGCCGCTGGATCGTCCGGCGGCCGCCACGTGGGCACCTCCTCGAGTCGGCCCACGACGTACGCCGCGAGTACGGGATCCTCTCCGCGCTGCAGGGCACTCCCGTCCCGGTTCCCCGGGTACTCGGCGAATACGTCGACGATCGCCTGGCCGAGACCCCTGTCGTCGTGATGGAGCATGTCGCCGGGCTGGTCGTCGACCGGCCCGAGACGGCCGCCGCACTATCGGTACCGATGCGGGCCGCGCTCGGCCCGGCGCTGGCCTCCGGCCTCGCCTCGATCCATGCCGTCGACATCGGCAGGGTCGGCCTCGAGGGTCTCGCCAGCCATGCGCCGTACGCCGCCCGTCAGCTCAATCGCTGGTCACGGCAGTGGGAGGACAGTCGTACGCGTGACCAGCCCGCGCTCGATCGGCTCACCGACCTGCTCCGCCGAACCATTCCCGACCAGCGCGAGGTCACCCTGGTCCACGGCGACTTCCACATCCGCAATGTCATCGTGGACCCCGGCACCGGCGACCTGCGTGCTGTTCTGGACTGGGAGCTGAGCACACTCGGAGATCCGCTGGCGGACATCGGGAGCCTGCTCGCCTACTGGCCCGAGGCAACCGATCCGCCGACCGCCCTGTTCGCTGCCTCGACCCTGCCCGGCTTCGTGACACGCGATGCGCTTGCCGAGGCCTATCTCGCGGCGTCCGGGCGCGATGACCGAGCGCTTGCCTACTGGCACGCGCTCGGGCTCTGGAAGATCGCCATCATCGGCGAGGGTGTCCTGCGGCGCGCTCTCGACGACCCGCGCAATGCTGCGGAGGGCGGCCCGCCGCCCACCGAGTTCGTCGACCAGCTCGTCGATCGCGCCTGGCGCGTCGTCGCCGAAGCAGGCTTGGACAATCCGTCATCGACCACAAGGAGTTCGCCATGACCACCGACGCGCACGAGACGACTGCGGTCGATGTCGTCGCCACCATCGAGGTTCGGCCGGGGCAGGCCGATGCGGTCCTGGCGATCGTCCAGGAGTACATCGACCTGGTGCGTGCCGAGGAAGGTTGTCTCCGCTACGACCTCTACGCGGTACGACGGGAGGCCGACGTCCTGGTCATGGTCGAGCAGTGGGCGTCGAAGGATGCCCTGCGCGACCACGGTAGCGCCGCGCACTTCGTCGAGATGTCGGGGCGACTGGCCGAGCACCTCGCCGGAGCGCCCTCGGTGCGGGTGCTCGCGCCGGCCCTGGTCCGGGCTCGGGCATGACCGAGATGCTGCGCCGAGGTTGCGACCGGAATTCGCTTTCAGTAGAAAGACGTCCATGACTGAGCGTGCGGGCGAGCGGACCGGTCCGGGTGCCGCACGAGCGGAGCTCGCGGCCAAGGAACCGCCGACCACAGCGCGGGGTGCCCGTACCCGCGCCGCTCTTGTCGCCGCCGCCCGGGTCGTCTTCGAGCGCGATGGCTTCCTCGCCTCGCGGCTCACCGACATCACTGCCGAAGCGGACTGCTCGACCGGCACCTTCTACACCTACTTCAACACGAAGGAGGAGATCTTCCTCGCCGTGATGGAGGCCGCCAAGGACGACATGATGCATCCCGGCATGCCGCACGTGGAGGAGGACGACGATCCGGTAGCGGTGATCGAGGCGAGCAATCGCGCCTACTTCGAGGCCTATCAGCGCAATGCGCGGCTGATGATGCTGCAGGAGCAGGTGGCCACCATCGACGCCGACTTCCGCGAGTCGCGCCTCAAGCGTGGGGAGGACTTCGCGCGACGCAATGCGAAGAGCATCAAGCGGATGCAGGATGCGGGCCTGATCGATCGGGCTCTCGACCCGCTGATGACCTCCCGTGCACTGTCCGGCATGGTGAGCCGGCTCGCCTATTCGAGCTTCGCGCTCGGCGTCGGCTGGTCCGTGGACGAACTGGTCCTCACGAGCACCCGGCTCTGGGCCAACGCGCTCGGCCTGGGCGTCAAGCGCTGACCGGCTGGATCGTCCGGTCCCTCAGCTCTCCGTCGGGTATTCGGTGAAGCGCCCCACTGACTGTGCGACGCAGATGGGCTTCTCGGCGCCCTCGCGCTCGAAGGTCTGACGCGTGACGATGTGTGCGGCGCCACCACCGACGTCGTCCACGGAGACGATCTCGGCGTGCATGCGGATCCGTGAGTTCACCGGCAGCGGTGCCGGAAAGCGCACCTTCTCGTAACCGTAGTTGAGGCTGTGCGCGAAGCCGTCGAAGGCCATCAGGTCCTCCATGAACCGCGGGCCGATCGAGAGGCTGTAGAGCCCGTGGGCGATGGTCGATCCGAACGCACTGGCGTTGGCGCGCTCGGGGTCGACATGGATCCACTGGTGGTCGCCGGTGAGGTCGGCGAAGGCGTTGATCCGGTCCTGGGTGATGTCGTGCCACTCGGTCGGGCCGAGCTTCTGGCCGACCAGATCCTTGAGCTCCTGGATCGATGTGGGTCGCAGGGTGCTGTCGCTGCTCATCGGTGAAACCTCCGGTGTGGAAGGACGTTGCCTCAGCATACTTGAACCTGAACCCAGGTTCAATTAGCATGACGTGCATCACACCAAGGAGCTGCCGATGCCCGAGATCGCCCTCAATGGAACGACCCTCCACTACGTCGATGAAGGTCCGCGCGACGCCCACGCGCTGCTGATGAGTCCGTCGATGTTCTTCGACACGCGCATGTTCGCCGCTCAGGCGGCGGCCTTCTCCGACCGCTATCGCGTGGTCCGCTATGACCATCGCGGACAGGGTGAGAGTGCCCGCGACGTCCGCGAGAAGCTCGACATGGACACCCTGTCCGAGGATGCCGCGGCACTGATCGAGGCGCTGGACCTGGGGCGGTGCACCTTCGTCGGCAACTCGATGGGCGGCTTCGTGGGTCTGCGACTCGCGGCGCGCCGGCCGGATCTGATCGCTTCGGCCCTGCTGATGGGGACCTCGGCCGATGTCGAGGAGCAGTCCGAACAGATGGACGGCCTGATCGAGGTCCTCATCGAGCACGGCATGGAGCCGGTGCTCGACGGCGTCCTGCAGTTCATGATGGGTGACACCACGTTGACCGATCGCTCCCGAGCCGACGTACTCGCCGAGGTCACCGCGCTGCTGCGCAGCCGCACACCTGAGTACGCCGATGCCGCGTGGCACATCGCGCACCGCGTCGGCGTACTTGACGAGCTGGGCAGAATCACCGTCCCGGTGACCGTCGTGGCCGGAACCGAGGACCACACCTATCCGCCGCCGAAGGCCGAGCAGATCGTCGCCGGCATCCCCGGAGCCAGGCTCGTGGTGATGGAACGCACCGGTCACGTGCACGCGCTGGAGAACCCTGCCGCCGTCAACGAGGTGCTCGAGAAGCACCTCGCCGAGACGGGACTCTCCGCATGAGCGCCGGACTCTTCGTCGCCGACACCGGCGAGGCCGACCTGCCGGTCGTGGTCTGCCTGCACTCGCTCTTCCTCGACCACACCATGTTCGATGACTTCACCGCTCGGGCGTCCGGACGCTTCCGGGTGGTCCGCCCGGATTTCCGCGGGCAGGGAGCGAACCCCGACGCAACCGATCTCGTTTCGATGGATCAGTGCGCGGACGACGTACTCGCTCTCGTCGATGAACTGGGCCTCACCAGGATCCACCTCATCGCTCAGTCGATGGGCGGCGACGTGGCGGTCCGAGTTGCCGCCCGACGCCCGGGGCTCGTTGATCGCATGGTCCTGCTGGGCTCCTCGGTGCGCGAGGAGCCGCAACAGAATCTCGATGCCTTCCGGCCGATCGCCGACGAGGTCGCCCGGCGCGGCTTCGTCGACGATGTGCTGGAGACGACGATGAACATCATGTTCGGCCAGACCGTGCAGGACGACCCTGCCCGCGCCGACATCATCGCTCGCTGGCGCGACAAGATCGCCGCGCTGAGGCCCGGTCTGGAGCATGCGGTCCGAGGGGTCATCGAGCGACCCAGCGCGGTCGGACTGCTCCCGTCCGTCACTGCCGACACCCTGGTGGTCAGCGGTGGCGAAGACCCGGCCCGCCCACCGGAGTGGTCCGACGAGCTCGTCGCCGGCATCCCCTCGGCCGAGCTCTGGCGCCTGCCCACGACCGGACACAGCGTCATCCTCGAACTGCCCGACGAGGTCTGCACGCGCGTGCTCGACTTCCTCGGTCGGCCGGTGTGAATCCGGCCAGAGCCTGCTCCATCCCAGGTCGAACCCCGGCCGCAACCTCTATTGAAAGGCAAGATGCGCATGAGCACCGTCCAGACCGTCAACGGGCCGATCGACTCCAGCGAGTTGGGGCACACGCTCGTCCATGAGCATGTCTTCGTCCTGAACACGGAATTCCGCGAGAACTACCTGACGGAGGAGTGGGACGAGGATGAGCGCATCGCGGACGCCGTACAAAAGCTGATCTCGCTCAAGGCGGTCGGCATCGACTCGATCATGGACCCGACCGTCCTCGGCCTGGGGCGCTACATCCCGCGGATCCAGAAGATCGCTGCGCAGGTCGACGTGAACATCGTGGTCGGCACCGGCCTCTACACCTACGACGACGTCCCGCACCAGTTCGAGCATCGCGGCCCTGGCCTGCTCGTCGACATCCCCGAGCCGCTCACCGAGATGTTCGTCAAGGACATCACGGAGGGCATCGCCGGCACCGGCGTTCGGGCCGGCCTGCTCAAGTGCGCGATCGAGGCGCAGGGCCTCACTCCCGGTGTGGAGCGGGTCATGCGGGCCGTCGGCCAGGCACACGTGCAGACGGGTACGCCGATCACGGTCCACACGAACCCGTCGACAGGCTCGGGCCTGGTCGCGCAGCGGGTGCTCAAGGAGGAGGGCGTCGACCTGACCAAGGTGATCATCGGTCACTCGGGTGACACCAACGACCTCGACTACCTGTGCCAGGTCGCGGACGCCGGCTCGATGCTGGGCATGGACCGCTTCGGGCTCGAGATGTTCAACCCGACGGGGGATCGCATCAACACGATCATCGAGTTGGTCAAGCGCGGCTATGTCGAGAGCATCACCCTCGCCCACGACGCCAACTGCTACATCGACTACTTCAGCCCGGAGCACAAGCACCAGGCCGCGCCGGACTGGCACTTCAACCACATCAGCGAGGACGTCGTACCCGCGCTGCTGAAGGGTGGTCTGACCGACGCCGACATCGAGACCATCCTCGTGGCCAACCCGCGTCGCCACTTCGAGTGAGCTGACCGGCGGGCGCCGAAACCGACAGTGCCGCGACATCGCCTCGGCGAT
>JASLCW010000360.1 GCA_030151765.1 Marmoricola sp. | reverse complement strand
CCGAGCCCTGGAAGCTCAAGGACGTCGAGCAGCGCGAACGCCTGGCCACGATCCTGAACGTCACCGCTCAGTGCGTGCAGGACCTCAACACGATCCTCTCGCCCTTCCTGCCCTTCTCGGCCAATGCCGTCGACATCGTCCTCGGCGGCGCCGGCGACGTGCAGCCGATGCCGCAGATCGTCGAGGCGGAGGATCTCGACGGGGGAGCGGGCTATCCGATCCTGACCGGTGACTACACCGGCATCCGGCGCTGGGAGCGCGCCCCCCTCGTCGTCGGTACGCCGGTGGTCAAGCCGGCGCCGGTCTTCGTGAAGCTCGACACCGCGATCATCGACGAAGAGCTCGACCGCCTCGGCAACTGATCGTGGCCGCACTCGAAGATCTGATCGGCTAATTGCGTGGGCCGCGATCGGGCAGACCCGTTAGCGTGCGCGCATGCTGCATCCCCAAGCCAAAGCCATGCTCGCCGAAGAAGAGGGCGAACTGCCGGTCTGTGACCCGTCCACCGACATCGCGGCCATGCGTGCCGAGATGCTCGCCGGTGCCCTGACGGCGGATCGCGAGGAGGTGGCCGAGGTCCGGGATCTCGACGCGGACGGCGTACCGGTGCGGCTCTACCGTCCGGTCGTCGCGGGCGAACTTCCGGTCGTCGTGCACCTGCACGGCGGCGGCTTCGTCTTCAACGACGTCGAGGGACATGACGCGATCGTGCGTCGGCTGGCGAACCGGTCCGGTATGGCGGTGCTCTCGGTCGACTACCGGCGGCCGCCCGAGCACCGCTTCCCGGCGGCACCCGACGACGCCGACACGGTGCTGCGCTGGTTGGACGGGCATGCGGGGGAGCTGGGCCTCGACCTCGGCCGCCAGTTCGTGCACGGCGACAGCGCGGGCGGCAACCTGGCGCTCGTCGCGGCCTTGCGCAATCCGGGCCGCTTCACCGGCGCCGTCCTGATCTATCCGTTCGTGGACGCGAAGATGCGGCACGCGTCGTACGACGAGGCCGTCGGGCTGTGGAATCGCGACGAGGCCGCCTGGTACTGGGAGCAGTACGCCGCCGCGCCCGCCGACTACGACGACCCGGACTTCTCGCCGTACGACTCGGACCGGCTGGGCACGCTGCCGCCGACGCTGGTGGTCACGTGTGAGCACGACCCGCTGCGCGACGAGGGCGAGGCGCTGGCCGCCCGGATCGCCGAGGCCGGCGTGCTGTGCGTCGGCACCCGCTATCTCGGGATGATCCACAGCTTCTGGCGCCATCCCGAGGACTTCGACGCGGCGGAGCCGCTGATGCGGCAGGTCGTCGGCTTCCTGCAGATGCTGGCGTGAAGCTGCCGCCGGGTCGTTCTCCGCAGGGCGCATGGGGCTGCTATCGGTCACCCGCCGCGGGCGGCTCACCCTGATCTCTTGGGCACGACCAAAGCGCAGCCACGGGGACCGGCCGGCACCCGGCTGTGGCTGGGGTCAGCCTGTCGGCATTCGGGGCAGGCAGAGGGACATGATCCGGCGCGGACCTCGTGGGTCACTCCTGTCACATGCGCAGTACGAAAAACAACGTCCGTTGTGTTTTCGCGACTTGCGCTACGTGAGGGCCGTTGAAGCGGTGGTTTCACGACCCTCACGTAGCGCAAACGCTGTTGAGGCGATGAGCCGGAGAGCTGCCGCAACCGAGTGCCCGCCCGCCCGCCGCCGTTGCTGCGGCTCTTCTGGTGACTAGAGACCTCCGTGAGCCGCCGACGGCGAATGGCCCGGAGCAGCGCCCACGCGACTGGAGATAGCCAAACCCAGCAGGTTCACGCGGCACCGTCCACGCGAACACGCCCCTGGTGTCCCAGCACGGAAAGGGATGGAAGGATTCAGCCCATGCGCGTCCACATCGGCTCCGACCACGCCGGCCTCGAGATCAAGGAGCAGCTGATCGCGTGGCTGCGCGAGAAGGGGCACGACCCCGTCGACCACGGTCCCTTCGTGTACGACGCGCTCGACGACTACCCGGTCTTCTGCCTGCGTGCGGCGCAGGGAGTGGTCGACGACCCGGGGAGCATGGGCATCGTCTTCGGTGGCTCCGGCAATGGTGAGCAGATCGCCGCCAACAAGGTCAAGGGCATCCGGGCGGCTCTCGTCTGGAGCGAGGCGACCGCCGTACTCGCGCGTGAGCACAACGACGCCAATGTCATCTCGATCGGTGCCCGGCAGCACACGAACGACGAGATGCTGCACTTCATCGACGTCTTCCTGAGCACCGCCTTCACCGGCGAGGAGCGGCACGTGCGCCGCATCGGCATGCTCGGCGACTACGAGACCACGGGCGAGTTCCCGCCCCTGCCGCCGTCGGCGCAGGGTCTGGGGCCCGATGCCTGAGGGGCACACTCTCTTCAAGCTGGCCCGCGACCTCGACGCCGCCTTCGGCGGTGGCCGGGTGCGGGTCGCCAGCCCGACGGGACGGTTCGCGACGGAGGCGGCAGAACTCGACGGCGCCGACTTCGTCGGCGCGGAGTCGGCGGGCAAGCACCTCTTCTGCGAGTTCCCCGGCGAGCGCTTCGTGCACG
>JASLCW010000359.1 GCA_030151765.1 Marmoricola sp. | reverse complement strand
GACGACGTGGAGCCGCGGATGCTGCTGGTGCAGTACCTGCGCGAGAAGCTCGGCAAGACCGGCACGGTCGTCGGGTGTGACACCAGCAATTGCGGTGCCTGCACGGTGCACGTCGACGGCGAGTCGGTGAAGTCCTGCAATGTGCTGGCGGTCCAGGCCGACGGCGGCAGTGTGACCACCATCGAGGGCCTCGCCCAGGACGGGGAACTGCACCCGGTGCAGGAAGCCTTCCGTGAGTGCCACGGCCTGCAGTGCGGCTACTGCACCCCCGGCATGATCATGCAGAGCATCGACCTGCTGAAGAACAATCCGCGCCCGAGCGAGGAGGAGATCCGCCAGGGCCTGGAGGGCAATCTCTGCCGCTGTACGGGCTACCACAACATCGTGCGCGCGGTGCAGCACGCGAGCGGGCAGCTGGCCGAGGGAGGTGCGCGATGACAGTCACCGACGAGGCTCCCGCCAAGGAGATCGGCCGCGACCGGCGCCGCAAGGAGGACGCCCGGCTGATCACCGGCCGCACCCGCTGGACCGACAACATCGTGCTGCCGGGCATGCTGCACATGGCGATGGTGCGCAGTCCCTTCGCCCACGCGACCATCACCGGCGTCGACACCGGTGCGGCCAAGCAGTCCAGCGGGGTGGTCGCGGTCTTCAGCGGCAACGACCTGGTCGACTTCCAGGGCGCCTGCATCAACGCGTGGGCCGTCGTACCGGACCAGGTGACGCCGGCGCACCCGCCGATGCCCGCCGATCGGGTCGCCTTCGCTGGCGAGGTGGTCGCGGTCGTGGTCGCCCGGTCGGCCGCCGAAGCCCGCGATGCCGTGGAACTCGTCGAGGTGGAGTACGACGAACTCCCGGCCGCGATCGACCTCAAGGAGGCTGCTGAGGACAAGGTCCTGGCGCACCCCGATCTCGGTACCAATGTCACCGCCGTCTGGGCCTTCGACTCGGCCGACGCCGGCACCGGAGGCAATGTCGACATCGCCATCGAGGAGGCGCGCGAGAACGGGATCGTGATCGAGCGGGAGTACCGCCAGCAGAGGTTGATCCCGGCCTTCATGGAGCCACGCTCGGTCGTGGTCGACCCGACCGGTGAACAGATCACCGTCTGGTCGGCGACGCAGGTCCCGCACATCCTGCGCTTCGCGATCGCCGCGACGACCGGCGTACCGGAGTCGAAGATCAGGGTGATCGCCCCCGACGTCGGGGGCGGCTTCGGCGGCAAGCTGCAGCAGACGCCCGAGGAGATGCTCGCCTTCGCGGTTGCTCGCCGGCTCGGCAAGCCGGTGAAGTACACCGAGACCCGCTCCGAGTCGCTGATGTCCGGTCACCACGGGCGTGACCAGTGGCAGCGGCTCACCCTCAGTGCGACCAAGGACGGCAAGGTCACCGGGCTCAAGGTGGACCTGCTGGCCGATCTCGGTGCCTATGTAGCGATCGTCGGTGGCGGCGTACCGGTGCTCGGCGCCTTCATGTTCAACGCGATCTACAAGATCCCGGCGTACCGCTTCACCACGCGCAACATCCTGACCAACAAGACCTGGACCGACGCCTACCGGGGAGCGGGTCGGCCCGAGGCCACCTTCGCCATCGAACGATTGATGGACGAGCTGGCTGCGGAGGTCGGCGTCGACCCGCTCGAGATCCGGGAGCTGAACTGGATCAAGCACGAGGAGTTCCCGTTCACGACCGTGGCCGGGCTCGAATACGACTCGGGCAACTACGAGGCGGCGACGGCGAAGGCCAAGGAGATCTTCGGGTACGACGAACTCCGGGCCGAGCAGCAGCGTCGTCGCGAGTCCAAGGATCCGGTCCAGCTGGGCATCGGGGTGAGCACCTTCACCGAGATGTGCGGTCTGGCGCCGAGTCGCCTGCTCGGCGAGCTGAACTACGGCGCCGGCGGCTGGGAGAACGCCAGTGTGCGGATGCTCGCCACCGGCAAGGTCGAGGTGATCACGGGAGCATCGGCCCACGGGCAGGGGCATGAGACGGCCTTCAGCCAGATCGTCGCCGACCGCCTAGGGGTGCCTTTCGAGGATGTCGAGGTGCTCCACGGCGACACCCAGATCTCGCCGCGAGGACTCGACACCTACGGTTCGCGGTCGCTCGTCGTCGGTGGTGAGGCGCTGGTCCGGGCCGCCGACAAGGTGATCGAGAAAGCGCGACCCATCGCGGCCCATCTGCTCGAGGCCAGTGTCGACGACCTGGAGTTCAAGGAGGGACGCTTCGGGGTCCGCGGCACCGACCAAGGGGTTGCGATCACGGAGGTCGCCACCGCGGTCTTCACCGCGCACAACCTGCCGGACGGCGTGGAGGCCAGCATCGATGCCGATGCCACCTTCGACCCGATCGCCTTCAGCTATCCGCACGGCACCCATCTGTGCGCGGCCGAGGTCGACACCGAGACCGGCCGGGTCACCCTGCGCAAGTACACCTGCGTCGACGACATCGGCGTGATCATCAATCCGCTGATCGTGAGCGGGCAGGTGCACGGAGGGCTCGTTCAGGGCATCGCGCAGGCGCTCTGGGAGGAGGCGGTCTTCGACGACGCCGGCACCCTGGTCTCGGGCACCTTCACCGACTACCTGCTGCCCACCGCGGCCGACACGATCAGCTTCGACATCGGCCACACGACCTCGCCGTCGACGACGAACTCCCTCGGCACGAAGGGCGTCGGCGAGGCGGGCACCATCGCCTCGACGCCGGCGGTGGTCAATGCGGTCGTCGACGCGATCCGGCCCTGGGGTGTCCATGACATCCAGATGCCCTGTACGCCGGCCCGGGTGTGGTCGGCCCTCCAAACCGGTGCAGCCCAGAACGGAGCAGCGCAGTGATTCCCGCACAGTTCGACTACCTCGCGCCGGCCAGTGTCGAGGAGGCGCTGGCCGCCCTGACCTCTCACGAGGACGCCAAGATCCTGGCCGGTGGCCAGTCGCTGCTGCCGGTACTCCGGATGCGGCTCAATGCCCCCGAGCTGGTGATCGACCTCGGTCGTATCGATTCGCTGCGCGGCATCAGTGAGGACGGCGACGCTCTGGTCATCGGCGCGATGACCAAGCACGCCGAGGTCGCGTCCGACGCGCTGGTCGCCCAGCACGCGCCGCTGCTCCATGCGGCCGTCCAGCACCTCGCCGACCCGCAGGTGCGGCACCGCGGCACCTTCGGCGGCGCGCTCGCGCACGCCGATCCGGCGGGTGACATGGGCGCGCCGGCCCTCGCCCTCGATGCCGAATTCGTCATCCAGGGGCCTTCGGGCTCGCGGACGGTCCCGGCGGCCGACTTCTTCGTGGATCTCTTCGAGACCGCGATCGGTGAGGACGAGTTGCTGGTCGCCGTACGGATCCCCAAGCACACCGGCTGGGGCGCCCACTACGAGAAATTCGTGCGGGTGGCGCACCAGTGGCCGATCTGCGCGGTCGCGGCGACGGTCAAGGTCGAGGGCGGCACCGTCCAGCAGGCTCGCGTGGGCCTCACGAACATGGGCAACACGCCCCTGCGCGCGGCCGCGGTCGAGGCGGCACTCCAGGGCCGGCCCGCCACCGAGGACGCGATCCGGGCGGCCGCCGCACATGCCGCCGAGGGCGCCAACCCGCCCTCGGACCTCAACGGCGACGCGGCGTACCGCAGCCATCTGGTCACCGTGCTCACCGCGCGCGCGTTGATCGCTGCCGTAGGAGGCTGACTCGGGTGGAACTGACGCATCGATTCACCGTCCCGGGTTCCGTCGACGAGACCTGGGCCCGCTTCCAGGACATCGGCTCACTGGCGGAGTGCTTCCCGGGCGCGCAGGTCACCTCCGTCGAGGGCGACAGCTTCGACGGCACCGTCAAGGTGAAGCTCGGGCCGATCGCGCTCCAGTACGCCGGCTCCGGCAGCTTCACCTCGAAGGACGAGGCGACGCACACCTTCCTCGTCGAGGCCAAGGGGCGGGACAAGCGCGGCAACGGCACCGCCGGGGCCGATGTGACCGTGAGCATGGCGACGGAGGGCGAGGGCACGTCGGTCGAGGTGAAGACCGACCTGGCCATCACCGGCAAACCCGCGCAGTTCGGCCGGGGCGTCATGCAGGACGTCTCCGACAAGCTGCTCGGACAGTTCGTCGCGTGCCTCGAGAAGAAGATCGGCGCCGAGCATGCGGGCGACGATCCGGACCCTCCCGAGACCTCGCCCCTGCACGACGCCACCGCCGAGGCAGTGGCGAGCAGCGCCGACCAGCCGATCCGGCCGGTGGCCGCGCCCACCCAGGACGACGACGCCATCGACCTCGGCGGTGCACTGCTCCCAGTGCTGCTCAAGCGGTACGGCGCCTATGCCGTCGGGGGTCTCGTCGTACTGCTGGTGTTGCGGAAGCTCTTCGGGCGGCGTCGCGGGGACTGAATCTGCTGGTTTGGTTGCTCTCCCGGGCGCATCGGCCGCTTTCGGCTGGGCGCCGCCGGCGGCTCGCTCTTGTCGGTGACCACCGAAAAGGCGGCGGCGACGGGGCGAGGCCGGCGTCGGTTGCGGCTGTCTCCCGGCTCGCGGTGGGCGTCTGGTTCCCGGGTCGGTCTCAGCTGTCACATCCTGCACTTCCGTTCGGTCGTGCACA
>JASLCW010000348.1 GCA_030151765.1 Marmoricola sp. | reverse complement strand
CCGGCCGCTATCCGAGCGAGGACTTCGCCGAGCTGCGGCCACGGATCGTGTGGGACCGGGTCAGCGGTGAGCTGTCCGCGCGCCCGGGCGCGCAACGGCTCGCCGTCACCAGCGGCGGGACCATCCCCGACCGCGGCATGTTCGGCGTCTTCCTCGTGGGCGAGCGTGCCTCGCGCGTGGGCGAGCTCGATGAGGAGATGGTCTACGAGTCGCGGGTGGGCGATGTCTTCACCCTCGGTACGACGAGCTGGCGGATCGAGGACATCACCCATGACCGGGTGCTGGTCTCCCCCGCTCCCGGTCAGCCCGGGCGGCTGCCCTTCTGGACCGGCGACAGCCTCGGCCGTCCCGCCGAGCTCGGTGCCGCCGTCGGTGCCTTCACCCGCGAGCTCGCGGCGCTGTCCCCCAAGGAGGCTGTCGGCCGGGCACGCGCCGCCGGGCTGGACGAATGGGCCGCCGACAACCTCACCGCGCTGATCACCGAGCAGCGCGAAACCACCAATGTGGTGCCGCACGATCGTCAACTCGTCGTCGAGCGCTTCCGCGACGAGCTCGGCGACTGGCGGATGGTGGTGCATTCGCCTTATGGCATAGGCGTTCACGCTCCCTGGGCACTGGCGATCAATGCCCGGCTGCGGGAGCGCTACGGGGTCGATGCGCAGGCGATGGCGGCCGACGACGGGATCGTCGTACGACTTCCGGAGACCGACCAGGATCCGCCCGGCGCCGAGCTGATCGCCTTCGAGGCCGACGAGATCGAGCAATTGGTCACCACCGAGGTCGGGGGCTCCGCCCTCTTCGCCTCGCGCTTCCGCGAGTGCGCGGCCCGGGCACTGCTGCTCCCCCGCCGCGATCCCGGGCGACGATCGCCCCTGTGGCAGCAGCGGCAGCGCAGCGCCCAGTTGCTCGACGTGGCCGCGCGCTATCCGAGCTTCCCGATCATCCTGGAGACGGTCCGCGAGGTCCTCCAGGACGTGTACGACGTACCCGCGCTGATCGATCTTCACCGGCGCATCGGGCGGCGCGAGATCGCCGTGGTCGACGTCGCGACGCAGCGGCCCTCCCCGTTCGCGCAATCGCTGCTCTTCGGCTATGTGGCGGCCTTCATGTACGAGGGCGATTCGCCGTTGGCCGAGCGCCGCGCGGCGGCACTGACTCTCGACCAGGGCCTGCTCGCGGAGCTGCTCGGTCGCGCCGAGCTGCGCGAACTGCTCGACCCCGACGTGCTCGCCGAGGTCGAGGCCGAGCTGCAGCGGCTCGTTCCCGACCGACAGGCACGCGACACCGAGGGCGTTCTCGATCTGGTCCGGCGGCTCGGGCCGCTGAGCACCGACGAGGTCGCGGCCCGGTCCGTCGTACCGGCCGAGGCCGCTCTCCGCGAACTCGAGGAGGCCCGCCGGATCGTCCCGGTCCGGATCGCCGGCGAGGATCGCTGGGCGGTGATCGAGGATGTCGGCCGGCTCCGCGACGGTCTGGGCGTACCCGTGCCGCCGGGCACACCGTCGACCTTCACCGAGCCGGTCGAGGATCCGCTCGGCGACCTGGTGCTGCGTCACGCCCGCAGCCACGGGCCCTTCACCGCGGCTGAGGTCGCCGCCCGGCTCGGGCTCGGTGTCGCGGTGGTGCATCAGGTACTCACCCGGCTGGGCGCGCAGGGGCGGCTGTTGGAGGGTGAGTTCCGGCCGGCCGGGGTCGGCAGCGAGTGGTGCGATCCCGAGGTCCTGCGCCGACTCCGCCGCCGCTCGCTGGCCAAGCTGCGCCACGAGATCGAGCCGGTCGAGAGCTCCGCACTGGCCCGCTTCCTGCCGGCCTGGCAGCACATCGTCGGCGCCACCGGCTCGACCCGGGGCGCCTTGCGCGGCATCGACGGCACGCTCGCCGCGATCGAGCAGCTGGCCGGGGTGCCGATTCCGGCGAGCGCCTGGGAGTCACTCGTGCTGCCGGCCCGGGTCGCCGACTACGATCCCGCGATGCTCGACGAGCTCACCTCGGGTGGCGAGGTGCTCTGGGCGGGCCGCGGCCCCCTGCCCGGCAACGACGGCTGGGTCTCGCTGCACCCGGCGGACGGCATCGACGCGACCCTGCCGGCGCCCTCCGACCTGGAGTTCACCGATCAGCACCGCGCCCTGCTCGATGCGCTGGCCGGTGGTGGCGGCTTCTTCTTCCGCCAGCTCGCCGGCGAGGTCGGCGGCACCGACGCCGACCTGGTCACCGCCCTGTGGGAGCTGGCCTGGTCCGGACGGATCGGCAATGACACCCTCGCTCCGCTGCGCGCCCTGGTCGGCGGCAGCGGAGCACACCGCAGCCGCCGACCACCGCCGCGGGCGCGGGTCGGCCGTCCGGGCCGTGGCCCGCTCGCCGTCCGTACGGCGCCTCCGGCAGCGGCCGGCCGCTGGTTCGCTCTTCCCGAGGTCGATGTCGACGCGACGCGGCGCGCCCACGCCCAGGCGGAACTGCTTCTGGAGCGTCACGGCGTCGTCACGCGCGGGGCGGTGCAGGCCGAGGGCACGCCGGGCGGCTTCGCTGCGTCATACAAGGTCTTGTCGGCCTTCGAGGAGTCCGGTCGCTGTCGCCGTGGCTACTTCGTCGAGGGTCTGGGCGCTGCCCAGTTCGGTACGGCGGGCGCGGTGGATCGCCTGCGCTCCTTCTCCGCCACCCCGTCGGAGGACCAGCCGCCGGTTGCCGTCGTACT
>JASLCW010000347.1 GCA_030151765.1 Marmoricola sp. | reverse complement strand
GAGCTGTTCTTCCCGATCGGCAACACCGGTCCCGCGATCATGCAGATCGAGGAGGCCAAGCAGGTGTGTCGTCGCTGCGAGGTCCGCGAGCAGTGTCTCGCCTGGGCTCTCGAGGCGGGACAGGACCACGGCGTCTGGGGTGGACTCAGCGAGGACGAGCGGCGCGCGCTGAAGCGTCGCAATGCCCGCAGCCGGGTCCGCACGGCCTGACCGGCGCCGGGGCTCAGAGCTCCGGGAAGTCCAGGGCGATCCGGGTGCCGTCGGCGCCGTGGCCGCCGCTGCTCATCTCGATCGTGCCGCCCAGCTCACCCACGAGCGTCTGCACGATCGACAGGCCCAGGCTCGACGACGAGGACAGGTCGAAGTCCTCGGGGAGACCGCGCCCGTCGTCCGCGATGGCGACGTGAAGACCGTCGTTGTCACGTGAGGACGTGATCGTGATCGATCCGCTGTCCCGCCCGGGGAAGGCATGCTCGAAGGCATTCTGGAGCAGCTCGGTGAGCACCATCGCCAGCTGCGTGGCGGCCTCCGAGACCAGCGAGCCGAAGCTGCCGGTGCGTTCCACCCGAACCGATCCGAGCTGACCGCCGACATCGGTGATCAGGCCGCCGAGGTGGTCGACGACGGCATCGAAGTCGACCGTCTCGTCGAAGCTCTGGCTGAGCGTCTCGTGGACGACGGCGATCGCCGCGACACGGCGTACGGCTTCCTCGAGCGCCTCACGACCCGGGGCGTCCGGCAGCCGGCGCGCCTGCAGGCGCAGCAGCGCGGCGACGGTCTGGAGATTGTTCTTCACCCGGTGGTGGATCTCCCGGATCGTCGCGTCCTTGGTGACCAGCTCCCGGTCACGGCGCCGCAGGTCGGTGACATCGCGCAGCAGCACCAGCGCCCCGGTCGGCTCGCCGTCGGGGAGCAGCGGAATGGAACGCAGGACGACCGTGGCCGAGCCATTGCCGAGCTCCGTGTCGCGCGGGCGGCGGCCGCCGAGGACCGCGGAGATGGTCTCCTCGTCGGCACGACGGCTGACCGGCACCAGCGAACGCGTGACATCGGCCAGGATCTGATCGGTCAGGTCTCCGGCGAGGCCCAGCTTGCGATAGACCGACAGCGCGTTGGGGCTCGCGTACTCCACCCGGCCGTGCGCGTCGACCCGGATGAAGCCGTCGCCGACCCGCGGGGAGTCCGCGTGCTCGCCCCGCTCCCCCGGCTGCGGCAGCGTCCCGGCCGCGATCATCTGGGAGAGCTCGCCGGCGGTCTGCAGGTACGAGAGCTCCAGCCGCGAGGGCGTCCGGACGCCGTGCAGGTTGGTGCTCTTCGCCACGACGCCGATCACCGAGGCGCCCCGGCGTACCGGAATCGCCTCGACCCGGACCGGCACGTCGGCACGCCACTCGGGATCACCGTCGCGGACGATCCGGCCGGTGTCGAAGGCGGCATCGAGCAGGGGCCGTTGGCCCCGGCGTACCCGGCTGCCGACGATCTCGTCGGCGATCGCCGTCGGGCCCGTCGTCGGCCGCATGTGCCCCGCCGCCCAGAAGCCGGTGCCGTCCCGGTCCGGCAGCCAGAGGACCAGGTCGGCGAAGGACAGGTCGGCCAGGATCTGCCAGTCCGCCAGCAGCAGCGTCAGCCAGTCGTGGTCGGCGGACGAGAGATCCGTCCGCGACTCCACCAGCTCCGTCAGCGACACCACGCAGGGAGCGTAGCGGCCCCGTCGGCGAGCCACTGCCCGCCGGTCCTTGGACAAATCGGACAGGGCAAAATATGGCCCATGGTCTCGGCGTTCTGGCAGCAGGTGCTCTCGGGCGGCCTGCAGGTCCCGACGCAGCGATCGATCGGCGATCTCACGGTCGAGCTGACCGAGATGCTCGGCGATCCCGACCCGCGGGTGCGTGACGGCCTCGCCTTCCCGGCGCTGGCGACCTGGATCGACAAGGGCGTGTACGACGACCTGCTCATCGGCCTCGGCGACGGGATGTCCGTCGGTCTCGCTCAGGGCCTGGGTGAGAAGGGCACCGACAGCGTCTTCATCCGCAGCTTCTCGGCACTGGTGCTGGCCGAGTGCATCGATCGCGACAGCCGGGTCCACCTGGTGCCGCCCGCGAAGATCCTCGACTGGGGCGACCGGATCGCGTCCTGGCTGCTGACCGAGGCCGACGAACGCGGCTTCGTGCCCGGCAAGGGCTGGGCGCATGCCATCGCGCACGGCGCCGATGCCATCGCCGCGCTGGGTCGCTCGCCTCGCCTCGGCGCCGCCGAACTGAGCGTGATGCTCGAGGTCGTCCTGGAACGACTGCTGGTGCCGACCCACGACTTCTGGGTGGCCGGTGAGCCCGACCGACTGGCCCAGGCGGTGATGGCGATCCTGCGCCGCGATCTGCTCGGCATCGACGTCGTCGAGTCCTGGACCGAGCGTGTGGGCGCCGCCGCGGTCGCCGAGGGCGACGAGAACAGCCACCCCTACTGGACCTCGGGCAATGCACAGGCATTCCTGCGCAGCCTCTATCTCCAGCTCAGCCTGGCCAGCCCGCAGCCCGGCGTACGCGCGGATCTGCTGCTGGCCGTGATCGACCAGTTGCGATCATCGAATCCGTACTACTTCGGCCGGCTGCCCGACCGCCACTGAGGGCTACTTGGCGGTGTTCTCGGTCGAGGAGGCGGGCCGGGCGGCGAGCTCCTCGTCGAAGCGCAGCAGGCCCGGACCGTCGTTGTTGATCAGGCGCAGTCGTCCGACGATCTCGCTGACGGTCGCCTCCTCCTCGACCTGCTCGCTGATGAACCAGTCGAGCAGAGGGCGGGAGTCGAGGTCGCCCTCGGCGTCGGCGGCGCGGTAGAGCTGGCGGATCGACTCCGAGACCTTCTGCTCGTGCGCGTACGCCGCCTCGAAGCACTCCAGCACCGAGTCGACGCTCACCGAGGGAGCCCCGATGGCGCCGATTTCCGGGTGGTTGTCGCGGTCGCAGAGGTGATCGATGAACTTGTTGGCGTGCATGATCTCCTCGTCGGCCTGGTGCCGCAGCCACGAGGCCATGCCGGGGAGATCGCGGATCTCCATCTCGACCGCGAGCTGGCGATAGACCATCGACGCCTCGAATTCGAAGGTGATCTGCCGGTTGAACGCCTGCTCGAGCGAGTCGGTGAGCTTCATAGCGCCAACCTACAAGCAAACAGGCTCCCGAACCCATTCGGTCCGGGAGCCTGAACTGCTGGTGACAGCGTCACGCGTTGGGGCGCTTGCCGTGGTTCGCGCCCTTCTTCTTGCGAGCGCGGCGCTTGCGGCCGGTCTTGCCCATGGTTCCTCCTGAAGCTCTTGCGTCCGGACATTCTCGCAGGTCCACCCGACCCGCGCGAAATCGGCTACTCCGCCTCGGTCCGGACCTGGATCTGCACCTGGCGGATCGAGAACATCACTCGCTCGCGCAGCCCGTCCGGTGCGACCTCGGAGCAGGAGCGCGCGACCAGCTGCTTCACGGTGCGCTCGAGCGAGTACTTCGCGAGACAGGGACCGCACTCCTCCAGGTGCTGCTGGATGTCCGAGCAACTGGCCTGGTCGAGCTCGTTGTCGAGGAAGACGAACATCCGGTCGAGGACCTCGGAGCAGTCACCCGCGACCGCTGCCTTCGCCGCGTCGTCGCCGTGGTTGTGCGCATTCGCTTCGCCGCCGCACCCCATCACTCGGCCCCTCTCGTGCTGGAGGAGAGCAGGGCGTTGTCCCGCACGTAGTCGGTGAGCATCTCGCGCAGCTGACGCCGCCCGCGGTGCAGGCGCGACATGACCGTGCCGATCGGCGTACCCATGATCTCCGCGATCTCCTTGTAGGGAAAACCCTCGACGTCTGCCAGGTAGACCGCCAGACGGAACTCCTCCGGAAGCTGCTGGAGGGCATTCTTGACGTCCGAGTCGGGCAGGTGCTCGAGCGCCTCGGTCTCGGCGGACTTCAGGCCGCTCGAACTGTGGCCCTCGGCGCGCGCCAGCTGCCAGTCCTCGACGTCCTCGGCCATCGACTGCTGCGGCTGCCGCTGCTTCTTGCGGTAGTTGTTGATGAAGGTGTTGGTCAGGATCCGGTAGA
>JASLCW010000327.1 GCA_030151765.1 Marmoricola sp. | reverse complement strand
AGGGAACGGTGACGTCTACGATGTTCGCCCCACGTGCGGCCTCGGCATTCCAGACGCCCCTCGCATCGCCGGGAAGCTGGGCCGCGGTCTCGGCCGCTCGTTCCGCCGACCGGGAACCGATCAGGACCGTCAACCCGGCCAGAGCGAACCGCCGCGCCAGGCCGCGGCCCTGAGGGCCGGTGCCGCCGAGGACCCCGATCGTCCGGCCCGCGAGGGATTCGTGCACGCTCACTGTGATTCCTCTGCTGTGATGGATGGATGCTCAGGCACCGGTGAAGACCGGCCTCTCGCGCGCCACGAAGGCAGCGACCGCGGCGGCGTGATCCCGGGTGAGGCCGAGCGCGACCTGCTCGTCGCGCTCCGCCGTGAGCGTCTCGGTCAAGGGCCGGTACGGCGACGCCGCGACCAGCCGCTTCGTCGCAGCCAGGGCCCTGGTGGGTCCACCGGCCAGGCGGAGTGCGAGTTCGCGTGCGCACTTCTCGAGGTCCGCTGCGGGGACCACCTCGCCGGCGAATCCCCACGCAATGGCGTCAGCCACGCTGAAGGCTTCCCCGACGAAGAGGAGCTGCTTGGCACGCGCCGTACCGATCGCCTGGACGAGCGTCGCGGAGAGCCCCGAGTCCGTGGTCAGGCCGACCTTGGTGAAGGCCGTCGACAAGGTGGCCGTCTCCGCCCAGACCTGGAGGTCGCAGGCGAGCGCGAAGCCGAGTCCGGCGCCGACGCAGGTGCCGTTCACGGCCGCGACCACGGGTTTCGGCATCGTGGCCAGGAGCAGGGTGATCGGGTTGTAGTGCCGATCGACGGTCTCACCGGCTGCGGCCGGATCGACCTGCAGCTGAGCATTGAGTTCGCCGAGATCCTGACCGACGCAGAAGCTCTTGCCGGCTCCGGTGAGTACGACGGCCCGCACTGCGGTGTCCTCGGCGACCGTGCCGAGGACGTCGACCAATTCGTCCTTGAGCCGGGCGTTCAGCGCGTTGTGGGCCTCCGGGCGGTTCAGGGTGACCGTCGCGACACCGTCGCCGCAGATCGTCAGGGTGACGGTGTGGCTCATGCCAGCCTTTCGTAGAGGACGACGGGATTGCCCGCCGGATCCGTGACCAGGGCGCGGCGTTCGTGCGGACCGACGACGGGCACCGCCGCCGGGTCGACGAGCGCCACCACGGCGTCGAGATCGTCGACCTCGATCGACAGGACGGCGCGTCCCTCGACCGGCTGCTGCGATCGGTCGGCCAGGCCGAGTGTGACCGTGCCGTCGGTGACGGCGGCGTACCTGTCGCCGTCGCGGAAGCGCACGGTGAGGCCGAGCCCTTCGTAGAAGGACATCTGGGCGTCCAGGTCGTCCGCCGGGACGATGATGTGACCGATCTTCACGAGCGGAACCTCGGCATCACCTCGTGCGCGAACCGCTCGACGATGCGGACCGACTCCTCCAGCGGTAGGCCCAGCCACTGTGCCCGGAAGACGAAGTGGTTGTAGCCGGCGCTCGCGAAGTCCTCGACCTTGGAGGCCACGTCGTCGGGCGAACCGAAGAAGAGTGCCTTGTGCTTGATGCCCTCCCACTGCGACTCGAAGTAGTCCATGCCGTACTGCACGTACTCGCCGTACGAGCGCCGCACCGGCTCGCCGGCGATCTGCCACGCCTCGTCGAAGGAGTCGGCGACACAGAGATCCCGGTGGATCGGGAAGGTGACACCCTCGTTGGAGAAACCGGCCTCGGCGCGGAATCCCTTGTAGTCGTTGAGATTCCCGACCGCCCAGTTGCGGCGGACATTCGACGGCGCCAACCATGGCAGGCCCTGGTTGGCGATCCGCTTGATGCCGATCGGGCCATTGGCGCCCACCCAGACCGGCACCTCGGCGCGTGCCGGCAGCACACTGCACCGGACACCTTCGAGGTCGAAGTGCTTGCCGTGATGAGTGACCGGTTCGCCGCTCCACAGCTGGCGCATCACGTCGAGCGCCTCGTTCATCCGAGACACCCGGGTACGACGGTCCACCCCGAACGAGGCGAACTCGTCCTCGCGATAGCCGGATCCGATACCGAGCACGAACCGGCCACCGGACATCTGGTCGATGGTGGCGATCTCCTCGGCCCAGTGCACCGGATGTCCCAGCGGGAGGATGAGGATCCCGGTGCCGATCTCCATCGTGCCGCTGTGCTCGATCAGCCGGGAGAGCAGCGGGAGGGGCTGCGGCGTACTGAGCGACGACAGGTAGTGATGGATGCCGAAGACCGAGTCGTAGCCGAGATCCCGGATGTGCTGGACGAACTCGACCAGTTCACCGGTACGACGCCCGATATCGTCACCGGGCTCGTACTGGTGATCGAGGAGGATGCCGAACTTCACGAGCGGCTCACGACTCCTGCGAACGCGAGTCGCTGAGCCGGAAGTACGGCGCAACGAGGCGGTCGCGGTCGGCGAGGGCATTGCTGACGCCCTTGTCGCGACGCTCCTTGAGGAAGTTCCAGTCGCCGGGGTCGAAGGACGCATTGGTGGCCCAGCCATGGCCGATCCAGCTGGTCATCGCGCCGAGACCCTTGCCGCGGGCCTCCATCATGACCTGCATCATCGACTTGCCCATCATCAGTGAGTCGAGCGGCATCACCGCGATCGCCTCGGCATAGTCGGCGACCCACTTGTCGAGCTCCTCGCGCTCGACGACCTTGGTGACCAGGCCCTTGCGCTCGCCCTCCTCTGCGCCGATGGCACGCATGGTGAGCATGACGTCCTTCATCGTGGTCAGGCCCATCTTCTCGACCCAGTGGTACATGTCCTGCGGCGCCGGGCCGAGGTAGCGGAAGGCCGGGTGCGTGAACTTCGCGTCGGGCGAGGCGATCACGATGTCGGCCGAGAGCGCGATCTGGAAGTGACCGCCGTAGCAGTAGCCCTGCACCTGGCAGATGGTCGCCTTGAGCGACTCGATGATCGGGCGGGTGAAGCCGGAGCTGAGCACGTTGCGGTCCGGCAGGATCCGCTGGCGCTGGGCCGGACGGCGACGCGAGGCCTTGTCGGTGCCCGACTTGTAGCCGATGTAGTGGCCGAGCTCGGAGGCGTCGGCACCCGTGCCGAAGTGCTCACCCTCGCCCTTGAAGATGATCACCTTCACGCGATCGTCGGACTCGGCCTCACGGACCAGGTCGCCGACGCGCTCGAAGGCGGCCACCGGGATCGCGTTGAGCCGGTCGGGCCGGTCGAAGGTGATGGTGGCGGTGAAGAGCTTCTCGTCCACCTCGTAGCGGACGTACTTGGCGAGGACCTCGGGGTCGACCTCCATGTTGTCGACATCCCACTGGTTCTCGAGCATCTGGGCTTCGGTCTTCTTCACGATTCTTCTCACTTGTCCTTGATGGGTCGGTCTGCACGCGAGTGCGGTCAGCGGAATGCGGGGAACACTTCTTCGGCGAAGAGCCGCAGGGAGGCATGCACCTTGTCGGCCGGCATGCCGAGCCACCCGGGCCGGAAGATCAGGTGGTTGAATCCGAGATCGCGCAACGCCCCGATCCGCTCGATCAGGAAGTCCGGCGATCCGAGCAGGAGGGTGTTGACCACGAGTTCGTCGAAGCGGTCGCGCTGCCAGCGCAGCGCGGGGTACTCGGCGTAGGTGGAGTACTCGGTCCGCGCGTGCGGCAGAGCGATGTCGACGGCCTGCTCATTGGTCGGAGCGCAGTAGAGCTCGACTCCGACGGGTCGCTCGACGGTCGAGGGGTCCTTGCCGAATTCCACGAGCGCGTCGTCGTACACGGCCTTGTGGCTGGGCAGGAATCTCGGACTCGGCGAATTGCCAGGGGCGTACCACGCATCCCCCAGACGTGCCGCCCGTCGTACGGCGAGCTTGCCGCCGGCGCCCACCCAGATCGGCGGACCGCCGGGTGTCAACGGCTTCACTCCGATGGTGGCGTCCTCGATCGGGTAGAACTCACCCTCCTGGGTGACCGGTTCGCCCGACCACAACGCCCGGATCAGCCGCAGGCTCTCGTCGAGCCGGCGGAAGCGCGACTCGGGGTCGATGTCGAAGGCGGCGAACTCGTTCTCCCGGTAGCCGGCACCCACCCCGAGGACGACGCGGCCGCCGGACAGGTGGTCCAGGGTCGCGAACTCCTCGGCAACGTGCACCGGGTGGAAGAGGGGCAGCAACAGGATTCCGGTGCCGAGGGTCATGTTCCCCGAGTGCGGGATCAGGCTGGCCATCATCGAGATCGGCTGCGGGGTGGCCAGGTTGGACTGGAAGTGGTTGATCGTCCACACCGAGTCGTAGCCGAGCTCGGCGGCCAGCTCGACCGTGCCGAAGAGCTCGCGCAGATGCTTGCCGAGATCGTCGGCATGCGGGTACTGGTGCGAGGCCATGATGCCGAACTTCATGAGCTGACCCCCTCGGTCGACAGCAACGACAGGTCGGGCACGGAGGCGCGGCTGATCTTGCCGGCCTCGCTGCGCTCGAGCTCGGGGACGAACTCGATGCGCCGCGGAGTCTTGAAGTGCGCCAGCCGGTCGCGGGCGAAGGCGACCAGCTGGTCGCGCAGGGCCGCATCGTCGACCTCGGGGTCGGCGGAGCGGACCACCAGAGCGACCGGGATCTCGCCGAGACGGTCGTCGGGGGTGCCGAAGACCCGGACATCGTCCACGAGGGGGTGCTCGCGCAGCTCGTCCTCGATCTCCTCGGGCCACACCTGGAAGCCGCCGCACTTGATCATGTCGCGCTTGCGACCCGACAGCCAGAGGACGCCGTCGTCGTCGACATAGCCCATGTCGCCGGTGTGCACCCAGCCCTCGCGCACGAGCTCGGCCGAGGCCGCCTCGTCGTTCACATAGCCCTTGGTGAGCTCGGACCGTACGACGACCTCACCCTCCTGTCCGGCGGGGACCGGGGCACCGTCGTCGCCGCGGATCTCGAGTTCGACACCCGGATAGACGCGGCCCGCCGAGCCCGGCTTCCAGAGGCCCGCCTTCATGTCCTTGCCGGTCCAGCCCGCGATGTGGCCGGACTCGGTGGAGCCGTAGTTGACCAGGATCGGGACCTGGTAACGCTCCTCGAACTGGCGGCGCACCGTCCACGAGATCGCCTGGCCGGCGACCAGCACGGACTTCACGCCCTCGAAGGGCAGGTCCCGCTCGGCGTGGACGATGTCGAAGACCATCGTCGGCAGGAAGAAGAAGTTGTCGAAGCCGAACCTGTCCATCAGGTCGGCGAGGCGGTCCACCCCGAAGCGCTCCCACACGACGGCGCCGCGGCCCACGAAGAAGGCGAAGAGCAGGGAGTGCTGGCCGCCGGAGTGGAAGAGCGGCAAGGCGATCAGGTTCGGCTTGGCGTCGAGCGGGGCAGTGCCCTGCCGGTCCGACCCGGTGGACACCCGGGCCAGGCGCTCCAGCGAGCCGCGGGTGCCACCGTGGGTGACCGAGACCGCCTTGGGCCGGCCGGTCGTGCCGCCGGTGAACAGGATGCAGGCCTCGGCATCGGCCTCCACCTCGACCGCTTCGACCCGGGAATCCTCATGCCAGGCGAGGGATTCGACATCCGGTACGCCGCCTGCGATCGAGCGGATCGTCACGTCGGAGGCCAACTCGGCCACCACGTCGGTACGACGGTCGTCGACGAGGAGCAGCACCGGATCGGTCTTGGCCAGCGACTCGGCCAGTTCGGCGGCGTTGTAGAGGCTGCTGATCGTGACCGGGACGGCACCGATCTTCCAGGCGCCGAAGAGGAAGAAGACGATCTCGGGACCATTGCCGAGATAGAAGGCGACCCGGTCGCCGGCCTTGACGCCCTGCGCACGCAGGGCCCCGGCGACACCGCCCGCGATGAGGTCGATCCGGCTGAAGCTCCAGGCGCGTCCGTCGTCGGAGTGCAGACCGAGGGCATCGCCGCGATCGGCGGCGCGGGCCTCGAGGATCCCGGCGAGGTTGGTGGTCGCCATCAGCGCACCGCCCCGTCGGCCGAGGCATCAGAGACCCGGTCGATCACCTCGGCGCCGAAGCGGGCGATCTGCTCCATCGCCTCCTCCTGGGGTGCGCCGACGAACTGGAGGCGCATCGAGACCTCGGTGATGCCCAGATCGGACTCCCAGCGCCGGATCTTCTCGACGATGTCGTCGGCGGTGCCGACCAGGCAGTCCTCGTCCATGTAGCGGTCGATGTCGAGGGACTGGGCGTCCTCCCATGACTTGTAGCCGGCGTACTGCCGCTCCATGTGGGGTCGGACCCCGGCGATCGCCTCGGCGCGGGTGGAGCCGATGAAGCCCTCCCGGCTCATCGGGTACTCCCGCTCGAGCGAGAAGCCGTGCTCCTCCAGGTCGGCGCGATACAGCGCGAGCAGGGCACCGACCTCCTCGTCATTGCCCTTGGGGCCGATCAGCCAGGGCGCGTCGAGGCGCGCGGCCCGGCGTACGGCGGGTTCCGCGAAGGCGCCGATCCAGATCGGCGGGCCGCCCGGCTGGACCGGGCGCAGCGCCAGCGAGGCGCCCGGGACCTCGCCCCAGCTGCCGGCGGCGTCGAGCGTCTCGCCGGCCCAGAGGGCACGCAGCAACGGGACGTATTCACGGAGCCGGCGGAGCC
>JASLCW010000475.1 GCA_030151765.1 Marmoricola sp. | reverse complement strand
CGCGCCGGGCTGATCCGCAACGGCGAGACGATCGACCTCCTGCCCGACGGAAAATCGCGTTGACCCGGCCGCGCACCACAGTCGCGGGTCAGTTGATGGCGCGCTTCGATCCACGGGGCAACCGGCTGGTACGGATGTTCCTTGCCGGCGGCGTCAATACCTTGTTCGGCTTCACTGTCTTCTCGGCCGTCCTCGCGATGGGAACACCACGATGGGTCGCGCTGCTCATCGGTCTCCTATGCGGAACGGTGTTCAATTTCATGACGACTGGCCATTATGTCTTCAGGCAACTCGTCGTGGGCAAATACCCACGCTTTCTCGCCTGCTACCTGCTCGTCTACCTCGTCAACCTCGAAGCCATCCGCCTGCTGTGGCACGCGACAGGCAACGACATAGTGTCGCAGGCGGTCCTCAGCTTGCCCATGGCGGTCTTCTCGTATGTCCTGATGGGCCGCTACGTTTTCACGGCACACGCCGACGCGCAAGACAATCCGGGAAATCCCGGCCGGGGACGCCACGCATGAGTGAAGACTTCAAGCCGATTTCGGTCAAGCCGATCGACCAGGCCCCACTCCGTTTCCGTCTGCGTTGCCTGGGCGACCTTCAGTTGCTCACCATCCACCGCTTCCTGCGTCCACGCCTGGCGCGCTGGCATGGTCATGCGCTCGATGTCGGCGCCGGTGAAGCACCTTGGCGGACACTCATGGGCAACGGCACCACCTACCAAGGCGTCGATACGCAGTCCGCGGCCGAATTCGGCATGACGGGCAACGCCGACATCGTCTACTACGCGGGCGATAGCCTCCCGTTCGAAAGCGCGAGGTTCGACCACGTACTGTGCACCGAGGTGCTCGAACACGTGCCTGACCCGGGGATGTTGCTTGGTGAAATCTCCCGCGTACTGAAACCCGGTGGCGGCTTGGTGATAACGGTCCCGTGGTCGGCGCGCCTGCACCACATTCCGCACGACTACGCGCGCTACAGCCACCACGGGCTGGAGCATCTGCTCTCGACCTCCGGCTTCGAGATTGTGGCCATCGAACCCCGCGGCAACGATTACTCGGCGATCGCCAACAAGCTGCTGATTGCCCTCTTGCGCCTGCTGCGCCTCGACAACAACCTTGCGCTGCTGCTCACCTTGCCTTGCGCGCTGCTGCTGGCGCCGCTGGTGGCGGCCGCCCTGCTAGTGGCGCATCTTTCCATGTCTCTGGGGCTGGGTTCCGGCGACGATCCGCTCGGTTATGGAGTTGAAGCGCGCAGGCGCTGACCCCCGACGTTTCCAACATGCATCCTTCAATAAATCCGAAAATCACCGGTGGTGCCGAATGACATCCACAAGATCCTGCCCGATTTGCCATGCCGGCCCGGACCGGGCGATCGTCTTCCTCGAGAAGAACTTCGACGCGAGCCGGATATCGACGTACAGCTTCGCATCGCGCAAACAACCCGAATTCATGTGCCACCGATTGGTGCAGTGCCAGGCCTGCGACCTCGTCTATGTCGACCAGCCGCCGGGCGACGACGAACTCGCCCAGGCGTACCACGTTGCGGACTACGACAGTTCAGACGAGGCGGATGATGCCGCCGCGGCCTATATCGAAGCCATCCGCCCGATCCTGCAAAAGCTGCCGCAACGACAACACGCCCTCGAAATCGGCACCGGCACCGGGGTCTTCCTGGAACACCTCCGAAACGAAGGCTTCACCGAGCTCGTGGGCGTCGAGCCGTCCGCCGCGGCCATCCAGGCTGCTCCGGAAGACCGCAGATCCTGGATCCGCGAGAGCATCTTCCGCGAGGAGGAGTTCGAGCCATCAAGCTTCGATCTGATCTGCTGCTTCATGACCATGGAGCACGTCCATGATCCCCGAGTCGTCGCCGAAGCTGCATTGCGGCTGCTGCGGCCCGGCGGTGCGTTCGTCACAATTGTCCACGATTACCGCAGCCTGGTGAACAGGACACTGGGCAGGCGCTCGCCGATCATCGACATCGAACACATGCAATTGTTCTCGAACGGCAGCATTCGCGCGCTTTACGAGCGCACGGGTTACACGAACATCAGCGCGCATGCGTTCTTGAACACCTACGCACTGTCTTACTGGAATCGTCTGCTGCCAATTCCGGGGGCTGTCAAGGAAATCAACTCCAAGATACTTCAAGTCTCCGGCCTCGGACGCCTGAAGGCCGCGCTCAATGTCGGCAATATGATCGCCTCGGGCTTCAAGCCGACCGGCACTGGCTGCTTGGCTCCAGCTCGAGCGGGGGGCGATGGCCCTGATTTGGCAAGGGAATGATCGAGAAGCACGCAGCGAAGAGATGGCTTTCGGTTGCCGCGCGCCTGCGGTCCAATCCCGTGGCTTCAGCGATGTTTCGACTTCTGCCACCCTCACTGCGTGCGCGGATTCGCGCAACCTACTACGGGCGTGCCCATCGGCTCACCACCTTTGAAAAAACGTCCGCATGGCATCGGGAGGACTCGAACACAGGGGACGGCTCGCAGGCATCCTCCATGTGCTCGACCGGCGCTGCAGGAGTGGAAGTCAACGTCATAGGCTATTTCCAGGGGCAGTTCGGCCTCGCGGAGGGAGCCCGACTCTATTTTCGCGCCCTGATGGATGCCGGGGTACCCATTTCCGCCGTCAATGTCGCGCTCGACCTGCCCCATGCCTTCGAGGACCGGACATTCGAAGGGCACTTGTCTCCCGCATCGTCCGAAGGCGTCGATCTTGTTTGCGTGAACCCTGACTATCTGGACGAAGCGCTGGCGATGCTTCCTGCAGATCGAAACGCGGTCCGCGTGGCCTCCTGGTTCTGGGAACTTGAGCGCATCCCCGCGACATGGCTGGCTGCCATCGACCGCATTGACGAAATCGTCGTTGCATCGGAGTTCGTGCAGAGGGCATTCCTGGACACAACGACGAAGCCGGTTCATTGCGTGCCGCTACCGGTTTATGATGCCCCGGCCAGCTCCCTCCGACGCAACGACTTCGGCCTTCCTGAAGATGCCTTCGTGTTCCTGGTAGCCTTCGATTTCAACTCGGGGGTTGAACGCAAGAATCCGCATGCAGCGATCGCCGCCTTCCGCCAGGCGTTCGATCGCAGTCGCAAGGACGCCATCTTGCTGATCAAATCCAGCAACGGACACCGGCATCTAGCCGAGTTCGAGGCTTTGCTGGCTGCCGGCGGCGATGACCCGCGAATCATGATTCGGGATGAAACCATCGAGCGCCGACACCTGGCCGCCTTGCAGCAGTGTTGCGACGTATTTGTCTCCCTGCACCGCGCCGAGGGGTTCGGGCTGCATTTGGCCGAATGCATGAAGTTGGGCAAGCCCGTTATCGCCACCAATTGGTCGGGGAACACGACTTTCATGAGTTCTTCCAACAGTTGTCTGGTGGATTACGCCCTGGTACCGGTGCCGGAGGGCGCATACCCGTTCTCGAAAGGCTTGCAATGGGCCGAGCCCGATATCGGGCATGCAGCCGCCTTCATGCGCAAGCTGGCTGATGAATCGACCTACCGTGAAGGCATCGGCGAAGGCGCGCGCGCCACAATTGGGGAGATACTGGATCCGCACGCGATCGCTATGCGGCTCCATGTCGTTCTCGAATGCGCCAAGTCGTCCAGGGAAACCGGAAGGTACAGAAAATGATGCCTAGGCACCCAGCCGGATTGAACGCGATGTTCGGAAGCTTCTTGAACAACTTCCCGTTGATCAAGAGGATGTCGATTCGGGATGTCGTCGGCCGTTACAATGATTCCATGCTTGGTTTGGCGTGGTCGTTCTTCAACCCCCTGCTGATGCTGACCATCTATACGTTCGTGTTTTCCGTAGTGTTCAAATCGCGCTGGTCGGTCAATGGCGGCTCGTCCGAATTTGCGCTGTTCCTATTCGTCGGAATGATCGTGCATGGACTGCTCGCCGAATGTGTAAACGCGGCGCCGTCACTAATTCTCTCCAATGCGAACTTCGTGAAGAAGGTGGTGTTCCCGCTGGAGGTCCTGCCTTGGGTATCGCTGCTTTCCGCGACGTTCCATGCCGTCATCAGCATCGCGATCCTGTTGGCTGCGGCACTTCTCGTGAGAGGCGGCCTGCCTTGGACCACGCTGCAGTTTCCGCTGATCTACATACCCCTTGCTCTGTTCACACTTGGCATCGCCTGGTTCGTGGCGGCCCTCGGCGTGTACGTTCGCGACGTAGCCCAGATCACCACCCTTTTCACCACGGCCCTGATGTTCCTCTCCGGCGTCTTCTATCCACTTTCGGCGCTGCCGGACCAGTTTCGTTTTCTGGTCGAATTGAACCCCTTGGCATATCTGATCCAGGAAAGCCGACATGTCCTCCTCGAAGGCATTTCATTGCAGTTTTCCAAATGGCTCTGGATGACAGGCATCAGCATGGCCTGCGCGTGGCTTGGTTTTACATGGTTTCAACGGACCAGGAGCGGATTCGCAGATGTCGTCTGAATCCCAGATGGACTTGACGGTTCCCACGGACGCACAGAATCGTCCGTGTGTAATCCGCGTGGACAACGTGTCCAAGTACTTCCATGTGTACGAAAAACCGAGCGACCGATTGCGACAGGCGGTTTATCCAAGGTTGCGCAGACTGATCGCCCGGCCGGAGAAAAACCATTTCCGCGAATTCCGGGCGTTGCACGACGTCTCACTCTCGGTATTTGCAGGCGAGACCGTTGGCATCATTGGTCGCAATGGTTCCGGAAAGTCGACGTTGCTGCAGCTGATCTGTGGGGTCCTGGAGCCAACTCGCGGCACCATCCTGACGCAGGGCCGGATTGCCGCGCTGCTTGAACTGGGTTCGGGGTTCAACCCTGAATTCACGGGACGCGAGAACATCTTCATGAACGCCGCGATTCTAGGCTTGTCCGAGGATGAGATGTCCAACCGCTACGCCCAAATCGTGGCGTTCTCCGAATTGGAGGATTTCATCGACCAACCAGTGAAGACCTACTCCAGCGGGATGTTCATGCGCCTCGCCTTCGCCGTACAAGCGAACATCGATGCGTCCGTGGTCGTGATCGACGAGGCCCTCACCGTGGGTGACGTGTTTTTCCGGCAGAAGTGCTATGCGCGACTGGAACGATTGAAGCAGGATGGTGCCGCGATCCTCCTGGTTTCGCACTCCATGCCCGATATTGAGCAATTTTGCGATCGAGCCATAGTGCTCGACGAAGGCCACGAACGATTCACGGGCCCCGCCGAAGAGGCCTCCAAATACTACTACCTACTGAACCAGAAGGCGGTCGTGCAAACGGCCGCCGCGACTTTTCCGGATACGACAAAGCCCCTGGCGAGCGAGCCATCTGATGTGCTCGATCCGGCGAGCTTTCTAGATCTATCGCACTGCCCGCAGATATCGGATGGGCGGGCCAAATGCGTCTCGGTTTCGTTGAGCGATGCGGAGGGACGGGCGAGACGTGTGTTTTCACAAGGCGAAACCGCAGTCTTTCGTTACGAATTCGAGGTTGCGGCCCCGATTGGCATTCCTGTATGCGGGATCACGATTTCCAACGAGCGCGGAATCATCGTCTTCGGCAAGAATTCGCTCCAGTTTGAAAGCGGGACGATTGGTCAACCAGACCAGGTGCGGCGAG
>JASLCW010000277.1 GCA_030151765.1 Marmoricola sp. | reverse complement strand
CGCCGGCGTACAGGACGGCATTGCGGCCCTTGCCGATGTCGATGAAGGCGGCCTCCATCGAGGGCAGCACATTCTGCACCCGGCCGAGGTAGACATTGCCGATCATCGAGGTCTGCGAGGCACGGCTGACGTAGTGCTCGACCAGCACCTTGTCCTCGAGTACGCCGATCTGGGTGAGGTCCTCGCGCTGGCGGATCACCATGACCCGGTCGACGGCCTCGCGACGGGCCAGGAACTCGGCCTCGCTGACGATCGGGGCACGACGGCGGCCGGCCTCGCGGCCCTCGCGGCGGCGCTGCTTCTTGGCCTCGAGGCGGGTCGAGCCGTTGACGCTGGCGATCTCGTCCTCGGGGTTCTTCGGGGCCCGGTTGCGGGTACGCCGGCGCCGCGAACCGCTCTCGCCGTCGCCGCCGGCGTCCTCGGACTGGTCCTCACCGGTCTCGGTGCCCTCGGCCTCGTCGGACTCGTCGTCCTCGCCGCTGCTGTCCGCGCCGTTCTCACCGCCGGGCTTGCGACCGCGACGGCGGCCGCCGCGGCGACGCCGACGCCGGGCCGGGCCGGTGGACTCGCCGGACTCGTCGCCGGCCTCGCCCTGCTCGGTCGCCTCGTCCTGGGTGCCCTCGTCCGCGCTCTCGGCGGCCGGCTTCTGAGGCTTCTTCGGTGCGGCCTTCCTGGCGGCCGGCTTCGTGGCGGAATCGGTCGCCTCCGTGGCCTCGGCCTCAGCGGCCTCCTCGGCCGCGGCCTCCCCGCTCACCGCCTTCTTGGCGGCAGCCTTCTTCTGGGCCGTCTTCTGGGTGGTCTTCTGGGCCGTCTTCTGGGCCGTCTTCTTGGCCGGCACGCTCTCACCGTCGGCGGGCGCGTCGGCACCCAGGCTGGCCTCGGGAACCTGGAAGAGCAGGTCGGTCGCGGCGACCTCGGCCTTCTTCGCCGTCTTCTTCGCGGCCGCCTTCTTCTTGGGCTTCGCCGGAGCCTCGTCGGTCGACTCGGGGGCGCTCGCCTCCACGCTCGCGGCCACCTTCTTCGTGGCCTTCTTCGCCGTCTTCTTCGCCGCCGCCTTCTTGGCCGGAGCCGCAGCACCGGACTCAGCGGTCTGCTCGGCGGGTTGCTCGGCAGCGGGCTCGGCGCTCACGGCCTTCTTCGCGGGCGCCTTGCGCGTCGTCTTCTTCGCCGCCGCCTTCTTGGCAGGCGCGGGCGCCTCGGTGGCGCGCTCCGCGGCGGCCGGGGCCTCGACGGCGGGGATGGATTCGCTGGTGTTCTCACTCATGGTGAGCTCCTCGGGTGATCCGGGTACCAACCGGTGTCACCTGTTCACGGTCGCCTCCGCCCGAGGGCGTCGTACGACGAAAGCCTGCATGGCGACGACCCCTCCGCGGGTTCACGTCGCTGGGCGGTTCGCCGGCATCGACCGCGGTCAGCGAATCGGCCGGAGCGCTGTCACCACTCTCAGCCGGCCGCGTCGCGGTCGGGTGTCAACGGATCGCCCACCGTGCCGTCGCGCCCCAGCGGACCTTGCTCCAGTCGCCGCGCGAGCGCGGCTCCCGGGATGCTCAGTCCGGCCACGGTGCGCAAGCCGGCGAGAACGTCGTCGGGTCTCACGGCTGGCGTGCCATGCCGCAAAACCATGTCGAGTATCGCACAACTTTCCTCATGGGTGGCGCAGGTCGCACTCGCGGCGCTCACCACGGCGGCACGGACGTCGAAGGTGCGCAGCCCCTTCTTGGTCATCCGCTCGACCTCGACGGTGTCGGCGACGAGCAGTTTCGCGACGGCCGCGCTCAACTCCTCCGGCGTGACCCCGGGGAGTTCGATCTGCCATTGCGAGGCCTCCAGGCGCTCCCCCAGCGAGCCACCCGCGGACTCGACGACCTCGATCACGTCGAGGCCGTCGGGCAGGGACTCATCGAGCGCGAGGTGCACCTGCCGCGGGTCGACCTTCCGGGCCAGCGCGATCTCCAGGAATTCCGACTCGCTGGCGGCGCCGGTCGGCGAGGCGCCGGCGTACGAGATGCGCGGGTGCGGATTGAAGCCCGACGAATAGGCCATCGGGATGCGCGCCCGGAAGACCGCGCGCTCGAAGGCCCTGCTGAAGTCGCGATGACTCGTGAAGCGGAGCCGTCCCCGCTTCGCGTAACGCACCCGGAGTCGCTGGACCGGGGGTGCCTGCTGTTCGGGTTGGGCTCGCACGGCGCTCAGCCTACGGCGCGCGTCCCGCCAGCCAGGCCCGGGCATGCGGCGAGGTGTAGACGGAGCGGATCACGTCGCCGTCGAGCCAGGCGGTCAGTCGCCGGGCCTCGGCATCGAGGCGTTCGAGGTCGTCGCCGCCGACTTCCTCGAGCGGCAGTACGACGACCGCGCCGTCGTCGGTCTGCGTCCAGGTGCCCACGATCCGGCCGTCGACCCAGGCGGTCGCACCGGCATTGCCGTTGCGGTCGAAGATCTGGGCGGCATGGCCACCGAGGTGGAAGCCGCGCTTCTTCCAGCCCATCGTGGTCGGGTCCAGCACCGGGAGCAGTGCGGCGTACGGCGCCGGCGCCTCGACCTCGTCGACGTCCGTCGGCAGCAGCCAGCCGAGCTCGCCGTCCTCCAGCTCGACCTGGACCGCCTCGAGCTCGGTGAGGGCCCGGCGTACCGCGGACTTGGTCGCGCCCAGCCACCAGACGATGTCGTCCTCGGTCCCCGGCCCGAAGCGGTCGAGCCAGGCCCGGACCACCTCGACATAGCCCGCCTGCTCCTCGAGTGCCCCCGGATCGGCGCCGAGCCAGTCCGCGACGGCGGTCCAGTAGGGCCGGGAGACCTTCCAGCCGGCGGCATTGCGCCCGCGCACGACGGAACCGTCGGCGGCGAGCACGGACAGCACCCGCGGCGCCACCGGGAATGCGCCGCCGTAGCTCTTGCCCGGCGAGACCTCGATGCGCAGGGCGAGGTC